>RFMX01000141.1 GCA_009927495.1 Betaproteobacteria bacterium | reverse complement strand
CTGCCGATGTTGCAGCGACAGCGTGATGCTTTGCAGGGCAAGAACACCGCAGGCTTTATCAGCGGCTACCGTGGCTCGCCCTTGGGTACTTACGACCAAGCGCTTTGGAGTGCCAAGTCTTTTTTGCAGTCACAGCAGATCGTTTTCCAACCCGGTGTGAACGAAGAGCTTGCCGCCACCGCATTGTGGGGTACGCAGCAACTGGGTTTTGCCCCCCCTGGAAGCAACAAATTCGATGGGGTGTTTGGCATTTGGTATGGCAAAGGCCCAGGCGTTGACCGCACCTCTGACGTGTTCAAGCACGCCAATATGGCGGGCACCACGCCTTGGGGCGGTGTGTTGGCCTTGGCAGGGGACGACCATGTCGCCAAAAGCAGCACCGCCGCCCACCAAAGCGACCATATTTTCAAAGCCTGCGGTTTGCCCGTGTTTTTCCCAGCGTCGGTGCAAGATGTGCTGGACTACGGCATCCATGGCATCGCCATGAGCCGTTTTGCAGGTGTGTGGGCGGGTATGAAAACCATCCAAGAGGTAGTGGAGTCCAGTGCCTCGGTGATGATCGACCCCGAGGGTGTGCGCATTGTCATGCCCGAGTTCGAGATGCCCGAAGGCGGTCTGCACATTCGTTGGCCTGACGATGCCTTGAGCCAAGAAGCGCGTTTGTTCAATTACAAATGGTATGCCGCGCTGGCTTACATCCGCGCCAACAAAATCAACCACACCGTCATCAAAGGGGCGAATGACCGCTTTGGTTTGATTGCCAGCGGCAAGGCCTACAACGACACCCGCCAAGCCTTGCTGGACTTGGGGCTGGATGACACCACTTGCCAGCGCATCGGTATTCGGGTGCATAAAGTCGGCGTGGTGTGGCCCTTAGAGTCTGAGAGCACACGCGAATTTGCGCGTGGCCTGCAAGAGATTTTGGTGGTGGAAGAAAAGCGCCAACTCATTGAATACCAGTTGAAAGAAGAGCTCTACAACTGGCCTGACGCACAGCGCCCTCGGGTGTTGGGTAAGTTCAACGAAGGCGAAGGAGACGCGGGTGGCGAGTGGTCGCAGCCCAATCCCAGCGGCAATATTTTGTTGCGTGCCAACGCCGATTTGTCGCCTGCCTTGATTGCCCAAGCCATTGCCCTGCGCTTGAAAAAGCTGGGTGTCGATGCCGACACCCGCTCGCGCATGGATGCGCAGTTGGCGGTGCTGGAGGCCAAACAAAAAGCCATGCAGGTGTTGGAGGTCAAAGCCGATCGCCAGCCTTGGTTTTGCTCGGGCTGCCCGCACAACACCAGCACCAAGGTGCCGGAAGGCTCCCGCGCCATGGCA
>RFMX01000317.1 GCA_009927495.1 Betaproteobacteria bacterium | reverse complement strand
GGCATTGGTTGCCATTTCATGTCGCTGTGGATGGACCGCAGCACGGTGGGCTTTACCCAAATGGGTGGCGAGGGTGTGCCATGGGTGGGCCAGCAACCGTTCACCCACGACAACCATATTTTTGCCAACATTGGTGACGGCACCTATTTCCACAGCGGTATCTTGGCGATTCGCCAAAGCGTGGCGGCGGGTGTGAACATCACCTACAAAATTTTGTACAACGACGCGGTGGCCATGACCGGCGGGCAGCCGATTGGTGAGCGCTCTGAAGGCCACAGTGTGATTCAAATCGCGCAAAGCATGCGTGCCGAAGGTGCCAAGCGCATCGTCATCGTGACGGATGAGCCCGAGAAATACGAGGGAGTCGGTCAAAACGGCGCAGCCGGTGCTGTGCTGGGCTTGCCCGAAGGGATTGCGATTGAGCACCGTGACGAACTCGATTCGGTTCAACGCATGATGCGCGAGATCCAAGGCTGCACCGTCATCATTTACGATCAAACCTGTGCTACCGAAAAACGTCGTCGTCGCAAGCGCGGCACCATGGTGGACCCTGCTGTGCGTGTCGTCATCAATGAGGCGGTGTGTGAAGGTTGCGGCGACTGCAGCACCCAAAGCAATTGTTTGAGTGTGGAACCGCTTGAAACTGACTTTGGCCGCAAGCGCACCATCAACCAAAGCACCTGCAACAAGGACCAAAGCTGTGTCAAAGGTTTTTGCCCCAGTTTTGTCACGGTTGAAGGCGGTCAGTTGCGCAAAAAGAGCAAAGACCGTCCGGTGCTAGATCCTTTGGCGCTAGGCGAGTTGCCCTTGCCCGAAGTGCCCTCACTCTCCCGCGGCGTCTACCCTGGCGGCTATGGCATTGTGGTGGCAGGCGTGGGCGGCACCGGCGTCATCACCATTGGCCAGTTGCTGGGCATGGCGGGTCATTTAGAGGGACGTGGCATCGTCACCCAAGACTCTGCCGGCTTGGCACAAAAAGGCGGCGCTACTTGGAGCCATGTGTTGATTGCCGAGCAGCAATCCCAAATTCGCACCACCCGTGTGTCCACTGCGGCAGCTGATTTGATTTTGGGTTGCGACCCTATCGTCACCGCTGGCAAAGAAACCATGCTGCGTTTGCGCCCAGGGCGCACCCGCGTGGCCATCAACGACCACGGTACGCCTACAGCAGCTTTTGTGAAAAACGGCGCATGGGCCAACCCCAGCGAAGGCTGTGTGGCCAATATCTTGCAAGCCTTGGATGGTGAAAACCGCAATTTGGGCGCGTTTGATGCCAACCATTTCGCCACCCAGTTGCTGGGCGACAGCATTTACATCAACCCCATGGTGTTGGGCTATGCCTGGCAAAAGGGCTGGATTCCTCTGGGTCTGGAAGCGTTGATGCGTGCCATCGAGCTCAATGGCGTGCAAGTCGAGTCCAACAAAAAAGCTTTCGCTTGGGGGCGCTGGTGTGCGTTTGACATCACCAAGGTGCAAGCCTTGTTAGCACCCGTCCAAGTGGTGCAGTTCAAGTCCCGCGAATCTTTGGATGACATGGTCGCCAAGCGGGCTGCGTTTTTGACCCAATACCAGAATGCAGCCTATGCGGACAAGTACACCCACTTCATTGACAAAGTGCTGCAGCGAACATCGCCAGCCATGGCCGATGCGGTGGCGCGCAACCTTTTTAAATTGATGGCTTACAAAGACGAGTATGAAGTGGCTCGCTTGCATAGCGATGAAAGCTTTTTAAAGCGCATCGCCGACCAATTTGAAGGCGACTTCACCCTGAACTACCACTTGGCGCCACCCCTGATCGCCCGCAAAAACCCCAAGGGTGAGTTGGTCAAACAAAAATTTGGCCCTTCCATGTTGCGTGGTTTCAAGGTCTTATCTAAGTTGCGCTTTTTGCGTGGGACTTTCTTGGATGTGTTTGGTTACACAGAAGAGCGCCGTACCGAGCGGGCATTGATTGGCGAGTACCTGTTGGCTATGGAGGAGGTCTCGCTCAGCTTTAGCTCAGAGCGTCAAGCCTTGGCCTTGGAGATTGCACGCATTCCTGACAAGATCAAAGGCTATGGCCATGTGAAAGAGCGTCACCTCAAAGTGGCCCGCTTGCAATGGGATGGCTTGATGCTGGCTTGGCGTACACCTGCTAGCACTGGTGAAGTTCAATCGTCGAATGGGTGATTTCTTCGAGAATCAAGCTCTGGGCCCACAAGGCTAACCATATCAGGCTTTAGGCATCAAGGCGGCCTGCGCTTGCTGGTCAGCGTGGTAGCTTGATCTGACCATGGCGCCTACTGCTGCGTGTTGAAAGCCCATTTCGTAAGCCTTGGCTTCGAACATGTTGAAGGTGTCCGGATGCACATAGCGGCGTACAGGCAAATGGTGTGAACTCGGGGCAAGGTATTGGCCCAGCGTCAGCCGGTCAATATTGTGTTCGCGCATGTCTTGCATCACCGCCAAAATTTCCTCATCGGTTTCGCCCAAGCCCACCATCAAACCGCTTTTGGTGGGCACATCGGGAAACAGCGCTTTGAATTTTTTCAGCAGGTTAAGGCTGAAGGCGTAATCGCTGCCAGGCCTTGCTTGCTTGTAAAGGCGTGGCACGGTTTCCAGGTTGTGGTTCATCACATCGGGCGGCGCAGCTTTCAAAATATTCAAAGCTCTGTCGTCGCGGCCACGAAAGTCGGGAACCAACACCTCGATTTGCGTGTGGGGCGACAAAGCACGGGTTTGTTGGATGCACTCCACAAAATGCGCGGCGCCGCCGTCGCGCAAATCGTCGCGGTCCACACTGGTGATGACCACATAACGCAGTTTCAAAGCAGCGATGGTTTTGGCCAAGTTGGCGGGTTCATTCACATCCAAGGGGTCGGGTCGGCCATGGCCGACATCACAAAACGGGCAGCGACGGGTGCATTTGTCGCCCATGATCATGAAGGTGGCC
>RFMX01000281.1 GCA_009927495.1 Betaproteobacteria bacterium | reverse complement strand
ACCAGCGCAAAAGCCAAGAGAAGCGATATTGTTGCCGGCGAGTTAGGTGAAATTGGTCAAAGTGATACCCATTTTGAAGATCAGTTAGCGCATAACGCACTGAAGCAAACTTCTGATAACGAAACTGTTGATACTCAAGAGGCTTTTGCTGCGGACCAAGTAAAAGCAGATGTTTACGCCCACGCCCAAGAAGATGCATCGCATGAAACCATGGCTGGTATCAGTCCCGATCATCTGCACAGCCCAACCGGCATGGGTATTGCCTCTGATTCGCATAAAGACCATCTTGTCGGCTTAGCCGATGAACACGCAGAAGATCGTTTCATCGGTATAGCGGATGAACATGCCGAGGATCATTTGATCGGTGTAACTGAAGACCATGATCAAGATCATGTGGTGGGCATTGGCAATGATGCATCAAATGAGCATTCGCTTGCCATTTCAAATGAAGGTTTGCACGATACCCATGCTGCGCTGCCAACTGAAAAGGTGGAAGACCACCATGCCTCCATTGCCAAAGACAAAATTGAAGATCATCTGTCAACGGTGCCGCAAGACAGTATCGGCGACTCCCATGCACACCTGCCTGACAGCGCCATAGAAGATCACCATGTCGCTGTTGCAGCAGCAGAACCTGCTGCGCCCATACCTTTGTTTGTCAGCTCAAACGATGATTTCCCTGACGATCACATGGAAATCGAAGATCCCCCAGAGCAAGCTCTCAATGCCCAGGCCTTGGCGGACGAAGACTTGGTTGACCACATCGAGCATGTCAAGGAAGGCAAAGCCAAGCTTGCAGAAGCTCATCTCTCAGCTGATTTGCCCGACCCGCTGCTCACACCAAAGGTAAAACCAGTCGCCCAGCTAAAGCAGCCACAGCTCGTCAAAAAAGCACCGGCTGTTCTTACCCCTGACATGGTCAAACAGCAGCAAGAAGCGCTTCTTGCGAAACAGCACAAAATGGAAGAGTTTCACGGCAGGGTGGACGCCATTCGCAAAACCGTGAACGATATCAATTCAAAGCTTGATCACATTTCTCCTCAAGAGAAAAAACCCCACTAAAGCCGCAATGAGCGACAGGGATTAGGTAGTATTGGGTCCCGTGTCCAAACCTTGTGGCTGGTAACTGGCCAACACCTTGTCGATACGCCTGCCGTCTAAGTCCACCACTTCAAAGCGCCACCCTTCAGCGTAGATTGCCTCACCCACTTTAGGCAATCTGCCAGACACGGCAAGCAGCAGCCCTGCCAGTGTGTTGTAGATGGCATCATCCTCTTGCGGCAGCATTTTGATATTCAAACGCGACTTGAGTTCTTGCACAGGCATCATGCCATCGAGCAACCAACTGCCATCTTCTCTCTGTACCGCCCACGCGTCATCTTCTGCATTGGTTTGAACCAATTCACCGGTGATGGCTTCAAGCAAGTCACGCGGCGTCATCAAGCCTTGCACCACACCGTACTCGTCAACCACCAACACCATACGCCCACCGCCGCTGGGGGCTGGTGCGTCAGTGCTTTGATGGGGATGGCGAAACTGCGCCAACATATCCAATCCGCTGAGCGTTTCTGGCACAAAAACAGCAGGCTCCATCCATTGCGTAATCGGCTCAAAAGAGGATCGGTTGCGCAACAAACCGGCCATACTGACAACGCCCAAAATCTCATCCAAACCTTCACGGCAAACCGGATACCAAGAGTGTGCGTCCAGTTCAGACAAAGACTCCACCGCTTGCTGGGTTGAAAGTTGGCTGTCAAGCCAAACGATATCTGTGCGAGGCACCATGATGGAAGGCAATTCCCGTTCATCCAAGTGAAATACATTTTTCACCATTTGATGCTCGTGGTGCTCAATCAAACCTGCGTCCACACCTTCGACCAAGCTGGCTCGAATCTCCTCCTCTGTCACTTGCCGAGTTTGATGCGCATCTATGCGCAACAAATGCAAAATGACAGCAGTCGTTTTAGAAAGCAAGTGAACCAAGGGTCTGGTCATCGTGGCCGTGGCAAGCATCAAAGGCGCAGTCCAGCGTGCTGCTGTTTCAGGAAACAACTGGCCTATGCGTTTTGGAACGAGTTCGCCAAACAAAATCGTATTGAAGGTGATGATCGTTACCACCACGGAGGTCGCCAAAATACCTGCTACTGGCTCAAGAACAGGCCATCCAGACAACCACGCAGACAAGCTGTCACTGAAAGCTGCTTCACCCACAATACCGTTGATCACACCCAAAGTGGTGATACCAATTTGAATCGTGGACAAAAACTCTGTGGGTCGTGTTTGCAGCGCCAAAGCGGCTTTGGCACCATAGGCACCTGAAGCTTCAAGCTGTGAGAGTAAAGTTTTTCGACTCGATGCCAACGCCATCTCTGACATGGCAAAAATGGCATTCAGGAAGGTCAAAAAAATAATCAGCAATACATCCATGGCATCAGGCAGTCAAAAAACCGCAAGGGTGAGGCTTAGAAGAATCTATGACAATCATGCCATGGCACTTTACTTGATTGGCGACATACAAGGCTGCGACAACGCATTGTCGCAATGGCTTGAAAAAGTCCATTTTTCGCCAAGCCGCGACACCGTCTTCCTGCTGGGCGACTTGGTCAATCGCGGGCCAGACAACCTTGGGGTCCTGCGCCGCTTGCACAACTTGGGCAGCAGTGCGCGGTGCTTGCTTGGCAACCATGATCTGCATTTGCTGGCCATACACCTCGGCGTTCAACCCCTTAAGCGTGGGGACACGGTTGACGATATTTTGCAAGCCCCTGACCGCAACGCTTTGATGGACTGGCTGCGTCTGCAAAACTTGGCGATGTATGAAGAAGGCGTGTTGATGGTTCATGCGGGGGTGTTGCCGCAGTGGGATGTAGCACAAACTCTCTCTCTGGCCCAAGAGGTACAAACCGTTTTGCAAGGTCCCCACTGGCAAGCATTCATCACTCAGATGTATGGCAACTTGCCCGCGGCTTGGATCGATGAACTCGAAGGAATTGAGCGTTTGCGGGTGATTGTGAATGCTTTGACCCGGTTGCGTTTTTGCACAGCCATGGGCGAGATGGAGTTCCAGCACCATCTTGACGCCACGCAAGCACCGCCAGGTTTTATGGCTTGGTTTGATGTCCCTCTGCGCCGCACACAAGATACCTGTGTCGCTTTTGGCCATTGGTCTACTTTGACGCCTATGCATCGCCAAGACGTGATCGAACTTGATACAGGTTGTGTTTGGGGTCGGTGTTTGAGTGGTCTGGAGTTGAACGCACACGGACCGGGGATTCACCAACGTCACCAGATTGACTGCGCTGACTTTGCTTTGGCGCGGACCTGATAAGGCACGCCCAGTCTTAAGTCGTGGTTTTGAAAAGAGCAGCAACTTTGCGCTTGGGTTTGATGTTGGGAGAAATACTTCCCCGCACGGGAGCCATATCCGCCTGGGATGAGGCGTCATTCACATCCGATGAACTCGGCTGGACACTTGCCTCATAAGGTTTATCAAAAAATGGGTCAGCAGGTGGTTTGACAGGTGTGAAACGACTGCGTGACGGGCCTGATCGCTCATCCGAATCACGCCTTGGGCGTCCATCATCGTCTGAGCGAGAGCGACGGGGAAATGCGCGCTCTTCCTCTAATTCCAACACAGTGAAATCGATTTTTTGCTTGGTGAGTTTTTCTATGTCGGCAACCAAGCGCAAGTCTGAAGCTGAAGCAAAACTCACTGCCAATCCCTCGGCACCTGCGCGTCCTGTGCGACCAATGCGGTGAATATAGTCTTCGGCGTTGAAAGGCACATCAAAATTAAACACGGCAGGCACGTCTTTGATGTCTAAACCACGCGCAGCCACATCTGTGCAAACCAGTAAATCCACCTCGCCTTTTTTGAAGGCCTCTAAAGCTTTCAGGCGTTCATCTTGGCTTTTGTCGCCATGCAGGGCAGCTGTACGCAAACCATCTTTTTCCAAGGAACGCGCCAGTCGCGCACAACCGAGTTTGCTGTTCACAAACACAAAAGCTTGGGAAATTTCCTTTTGCTTGAGGATCAGTTTGAGAGCGCGGCGCTTGTCATCTTCATTCACATTGAAGAACAACTGGGTGACTGTTGATGCGGTTTGATTGGGACGAGCAACTTCAATCGTGACGGGGTTTTGTAAATAACTTGAAGCTAATCGCTTGATTTCAGGGGAGAAGGTGGCCGAGAACAACAAGGTGGTGCGTTGCTTGGGCAAGTAACTCAGGATGCGCTGCAAGTCTGGCAAGAAACCAATGTCCAACATGCGGTCGGCTTCATCAAGCACCACATACTCGACCTGGTTAAGTACAGCTGTTTTGGCCTCAATGTGATCCAACAACCTGCCAGGCGTGGCCACCAACACCTCTACACCTCTTTTGAGCTCCGCCGTTTGCGGTTTCATGTCCATGCCGCCAAAGACCACGGCACATCGAAGCTGCGTGTATTTGGCGTAGAGCTTGACTTGCTGGGCCACTTGATCGGCCAATTCGCGGGTGGGAAGCAAAACCAAGGCTCGCACTGGATGGCGTGCTGGGGAAGTGGACGAGTTTTCGTGCTTGATCATGCGCTGCAATAAGGGCAGCGAAAACGCAGCGGTTTTGCCAGTGCCGGTTTGGGCGGCACCCATCACATCTTGACCTGAAAGTACTACCGGAATGGCCTGCGCCTGAATGGGCGTCATCGATTCGTAGCCCATTTCGGCAACGGCTTGGGCCAAATGGGGATCTAACTGCAGTTGCGAGAATGAATTCATATGGAGCGTGATTGTCGCACTCTAGGGTGCAGGCCCCCGAAACCATGAGGTTGAAGGGTTTCAGGTCTTGGGCAGTGTCACACCCACCTGGCCTTGGTACTTACCACCACGGTCTTTGTAGCTGGTTTCGCACTCCTCGTCGCTCTCGAAAAACAGCACTTGGGCACAACCCTCACCCGCGTAAATTTTCGCAGGCAAAGGTGTGGTGTTGCTGAACTCCAAGGTGACATAACCTTCCCACTCTGGCTCGAACGGTGTGACATTCACGATGATGCCGCAGCGGGCATAGGTGCTTTTACCCAAACAAATCGTGAGTACGTTGCGAGGAATTCGAAAGTACTCCAGTGTTCGGGCTAAGGCAAAGCTGTTGGGAGGAATGATGCAAACGTCACTCTCAATGTCGACAAAACTCTTGGGATCAAAATTTTTGGGATCGACAACGGTGCTGTAAATGTTGGTGAACACCTTGAACTCGGGCGCACAACGAATGTCGTAACCGTAGCTGCTGGTGCCGTAGCTGACAATTTTTTGGCCTGCAGTGTCTTGGCGAATTTGGCCCGGTTCAAAGGGCTCGATCATGCCGTGCTGCTCTGCCATGCGGCGAATCCATTTGTCGCTTTTGATGCTCATGCGTCCACCTTATTCATATGAGCCCAATTGTATGAGCCGCACCAAAGGTGTCAGGGTAACTGCCCCTGAACACCTTGGACCAAAAAATTCATGTTCAAAATTTCTTTGTCACTCAAGGACTGACCCCGCACAAGAATCACTTGGTCTTGGTTATCCAAGATGGGGCCGGCAAAAGGCTGCAAACTACCCCGCCCAATGGCACGTTGTAAGCGCATCAACTCATTTTGAACCCGCATGGGCAACTTGGGGCCAAAGTCACCCACTTTGACCATTTTGTCTCTCACGCCACCCCATACATTGCCGCTTTGCCAAGTGCCATTGATGACTTGTTCGGCACGCTGGCTGTAGTAGTCACCCCAGTGATGCGTAACAGACAACAGCTGCGCTTGGGGGGCTATGTGGCGCATATCGGAGTGGTAGGCAATGGCCAGCTTACCTCGCTCTTGGGCAGCAACCATCACGGCTTCAGATGCAGTGTGAAAAGCCAGCACATCAGCCTTTTGGTTCATCAGCGTCATGGCCGCTTCGCGCTCACGCGCAGGGTCAAACCAGTTGTTAAGCCAAATCAACTTGACCTCTGCTTTCGGATTAACCGATCGCATGCCCAAAGCAAATGCGTTGATGCCTTGAATAACCTCTGGAATAGGAAAACCCGCCACATATCCTGCGATGCCGGTTTTACTGACCCGCCCAGCGGCGATACCTGCCAAAAAACGCCCCTCGTAGTAACGGGCATTCGCCGCTGACACATTGGTGGCGGTTTTGTAGCCGGTGATGGACTCGAACTTCACATTGGGAAATTCAGCAGCCACTTTCAGCGTGGGCTCCATGTAGCCAAAACTAGGGGTGAATATCAGGCCGACACCTTGCTGTGCCATGTCTCGGATGACGCGTTCGGCATCGGCACCTTCAGCCACATTCTCTGCAAACACAGTTTGCACCTTGCGGCCGTTTTTATTGAGCTTGTCCTCCATGGCCAAGCGCCCTAACTCGTGTTGATGAACCCAGCCACTGGGCAGACGTGGGGTGACGTAGACGAAACCTACCTTAAGGGGCGAGGTGGAAGGCTGACCCTTGGCGTCACCCTGCCTCTTGGTGTCACCCTGAGCTGCGAGCGTTGGGCCTGAAAACAAAGCAAACGCAAACAGCGCTGCGATGAGGTTTTTGTACATGGTGTTCCTCGACATGGCTCTCAATGAGCGGGATTTTCAAAAATGCGGTACTCTGCTGGCCTTCAAACTTCATATTCAAATTACTGTTAAATATTTTATATACCGTGCAATCTGGTTTGTATGTAAATTCGGAAATTTCGGTTGTAGTGTCGAAATAAGTAAGTTAAAGCAAATCAACGCTGTCGCCATTGCCCCCCCGCATCTGCTCATCTTAGATTAGTTCTCTTCCACTCTGGGAACGTTTCGTACACATAATCCCAATTAATGCCTTCGAGATTCTCAGGCCCAACAGTTTTTGCTACTTGAGGAAAATCTGCGGGATTTCGTATGAGTAGATCATTTACTTGCACCCGTCGCGACTTATCCCCAACAAATCGATAGCCATCCCAAATTGGAAGCGATCTTTGACTTGTGCTCTCAGGTATGTCATAAACAAGAGCCTGCTCTAACCAAGTTGCGCGAGGACATTCAACACTCGAAAAGTAAAAGTCCACACAGTCATCTTTTTCGTACCAAGTTAATCCGAGACGCTCTGTCCACATTACAAGTTCAGCATCCTCGAACGGGACCATACTTTCTAAGCCGACTATGTAGTGGTCTTGAACTCCGCTCAGCTTCATATTGTCTATGTACTCAACAACCTCAGCGTCCTTTCGCTCTAACGCGGCAGCTCTTACGACTTCAAGCCGATCTTTTCTGAAAACCACATAGTTCATTTCTAGGCCAATTGGCATCTCACTCTTCCTTCAGAAAGTTCATAGAGTGGCGCACGATTTCACGCCAGCACACACATCAGAGGTAATTCTTAGGATAACGCAAGGGATTGCCGATTTCATCTAAAAACGGTCACATGTGTCTCGGAGCAATTATCGGATGTCAAAAGCTCAGCGTAGGAATAGACCGGAGTCAAATCTGACAAATCGGAGGGGGTACGGCGGATGAAGCACAGACCCAAAGATACCTGAAGGCCGACAACATTGCGCCGAGGCTAAAACCATTCATGGTAATGAAACGCGCCAAGCGCGATCTGATCGGGCAGAGGCTATGCGTCGGCTTAGGGCGCTAGAGGATCTTGGTCACGCGCTGGGGATCATGCATGGGCCAAGAATGCCGGGAAAGAAGCCCCGATAATTAGGTTATCTTGTATGCTCTCACTCCAAAGTCATACCGTCTAACAGGCCACGAAGCGCACTGGCAATGGTTGATGCAATAGAGCGTTGCCAATCAATAAACACTCCACCTAGAATGATCAAAGTGATATCTTAGGTTTGGAGGCCTCTGTTATGCGTACCTTTCCATTTCAAAAATATTTAGCGACTGCTGTATTGATATCCACCTCCCTATTAGCCGATGCACAAATATCAATAGTTGGAACAGTAGACTGCGGCTCATGGGTTTCAAGCAGGAAGGCGAATAATCAGCTTATGCAAGAATGGTTGCTAGGCTTTTTTAATGGTGTCGCTTTTGGATCAAGTATGGAATCATGGGATGCAAACGGTCAAACCATCACACATCAACAAATGTATTTGTGGATGGATAACTATTGCACAAAAAATCCACTTAACAGTGTTGTCCAAGGCTCAGTTGAACTAATGAACGAGCGTACCAATGGCCGCTTCAGCAAACGCTCATTGAATAAGCAATGAAAAATTTAAAATCTACAAAAGTGTTGATAGTAGTTTTTTGTATTTTAGGGCAAGGGGTAGCTTGGTCACAAACTCAAAAATCTTTGATAGGTTTCCAAGACATACCTTGGGGAACAAAAATCAAACAAGTCAAAAATAAATTTAAAAATTTAAATTTGATCGATCAGTGTGAAATTATCGAGTCCATGAGAAGTCTTGCGGAAAATGAAGATAGAAATTGCAAAATTCTGACTTCTGATTACACCGTCGACGGTACTACATTTAAACGAACTTTTGTATTTGATGCATCAGAAGGATTAAAACGAGTTGAATTGCAACGCCATGAATCCAATTTTACGAATGCAAGCTACACAGATGACATCTGTGATCAACTATTTAAACGTATAGAGTATTTACTTGACTCAAGATACGGACCTAGTTTAGGAGTTTCAAATCCAGAGCCGCGTTTTTTCTGGAGTCGCTCAGAATACAGGGCGTGGCTGCCATTACCTTCTGAGATTTTTATATCAAAATCTTTTGAAAGTAAGCATCCAATAACTAAAAGAGACCCGGATCATAAAAGTTGTGAAGTATTTATTGCCTATTCGCCCAGAGTTTCGGCTCAAGCAAAAAAGTTATGATTAAACACGCTCAATCACTAAACTAAAGCGCTTGATCAGCACCCAATCAAATAACCATGCGCTCAACCAATACTCTCTTATTTTTATTTTTTCTAACTTTTAATTGCCATTCTCAGGGGGTAATGGTTAGCGGATATGGTGCAGAAACATGTGGAAAAGTAACTCTTGCATACACTAAATTCAGCAACCCAATTGGTGGTATTGAATTAGATGGAAAACTATACTTAGATGAAACAAACGGATTTACTCAATGGATGAGCGGTTATGTATCAGCCTTTAACTCTTATCTTGCAGGCGCAAAAACACAATTACCGGCAGATCCACTTGCAATGGGGTTTTGGTTGAAAAATTATTGTGAAAAAAACCCAACTCATAT
>RFMX01000423.1 GCA_009927495.1 Betaproteobacteria bacterium | reverse complement strand
TTCAATATGCGCTGGGTTGCCAGCATGGTGGCGATGTGCACCGCATCCTGACCCGTGGCGGCGTGTTCATGTACCCCTGGGACAAGCGAGAGCCAGACAAGCCTGGAAAGTTGCGCTTGATGTATGAAGCCAACCCCATGAGTTGGTTGGTTGAGCAAGCCGGTGGTGCCGCGACCAACGGAGAACAACGTATTTTGGATATCCAACCGACGCAATTGCATCAAAGGGTCAGTGTCTTTTTGGGTTCTAAGAACGAAGTTGATCACGTCACAGAACTACACCGATCCAAACAGAAGAAATAACATGTCCAAACAACCCAGTGAATTGATTCACGCCATGGTTTTGCGAGAATTGCAAGACGGTATTGTTCGTGATGGTTTGTGGGCGCAAGCCATGGTTGAGAGCGGTTCAAACACTGCCATGACCCAAGCTGTCTACATCAGATTGCGCGCAGCAAGTATGCAAGACGAAGCAAAAAATTTGCTGCTCAAACAAATTCAAACGGGCATTAAACAAGACAACGTCAAACCAAAGGATTTTTTATCTGCTTTGGATTTGAAGAAAAAATAAAAAGTCCTAGGCGGGTTGCCCTAAACCTTTGAGCCTCGCAGCCTCGACAATTTCAATCCAATAACCGTCTGCATCCTTAATGAAAGCAACGTCTTTCATCTTGCCTTGTTCGGGTCGCTTCACATAATTCGGGCGTTACAGCTTGGATGTCTCGGTTTTCATGGTTGTCTCCTAGTGACCTAAACGTTTTAATTAACCAACTAAAGTATTTCACTCAAGATAAAAAATAGGTGGTATCTCTCTACACACAAGGAAAACCCTCCCCCTAAAACGCCTTATTAACAGGTTTTTCTTCGGTATTTACCCTTGACAGGGTGGTGCATCTCGGACTTTATTGACACAATGACCCAAAGGGCAAAATACACATATTTGTACCGCCCGACAACTTATGAACGGACTAGCCATGAACATTCATGTGTCGCCACGGCTCTTGCCTAGCTTGAAGTCCCCCATCAAAAGTTTGTCTGGTCTTGCCATGTCAATTTGGGGAAAGCAATCTGCTGCTGTGTCCACAAGCTCGGCAGCCAATGATGCCAAGGGGTCTATTGACCTTTGCAAAACATCGCTTTTGTCGGTGATTGAGTCGCAAATCATCCCCCGCCTCCTCGATGCTCACCCAAGCGCTTCAAGTTCAATCCTTGATCAAGTTCAAGGCGAACAAGTAGCAGCGTCAGAACAAGACGTACTGGATTTCGCACAAGCCTGTCTTGACACCGATCCCCAAGCTGTTTTCATTCATCTTGATGCCTTGCGTGATAAGGGCTTAGTTACTCAAACGGTCTTTTTAGATGTCATCACACCCGCAGCCAGGTACCTGGGTGACTTGTGGGAGCAAGACAAAATGGACTTCACCGTGGTTGCCCAAGGCCTGCTTCGTATGCACCATGCCATGCGACACCTTGGCTATGAAACCCAAGATGGTCCCCAATCAGCGGGGGATGTTCGTCGCATCATGCTGGCCTCTGCACCTGGCTCACAACACATTTTGGGATTGGCCATGGTCTCTGAGTTTTTCCGAGCCGACCATTGGCAAGTGGTGGTTGAAATTTCAACCTCCGAACAGGCTTTGTTGCACACAGTCTCCCATGAGTGGTTTGATGTGATTGGTTTATCAGTCGGTTTGGTCGAACAACTGCCTGCCATCCCCGCCCTGATTGCAAGACTTAAGACTGCTTCACGCAACCCCAATGCTTTTGTGATTTTGGGCGGTCCAGCCTTGCTTCAAACCCAAATGGATGGCGTAGCACTCGCTGCAGATGCAGTTTCCGTCAATGCGGCAGAAGCTGTAAAATTAGCTGGAGAGTTACTCACTAACAGGTAAGCATTACAACCTACATCATGGCTTCTAAAGAACCTTCGCTTATTCGCAGTACAAAAGCTTTTTCAGTTGAAATACCCGAAGGATC
>RFMX01000466.1 GCA_009927495.1 Betaproteobacteria bacterium | reverse complement strand
ATGTAATGCTTCACAGGCTCATCCCAATGGCGCATATTGCTCATGTTGATGGCAAATTCCTTGGTGTCAGCAGGAATTTGCACATGCTCTTGGGTGAGCACAAAAGAACCTTGTTCGCGGTCCAAGGTGAACATGGCTACACCGTCCCCCACCGTCATCACCAGCGTGGTTTGCGGGCCGTAGACGCAATAACCAGCGGCCACTTGTGAGCTTCCTGCTTGTAAGAAGTCAGCTTCCTGAACAGCAATATTACCTTCTGGTTTTTTCAGCACACTGAAGATGGTGCCAATACTGACATTCACATCGATATTGCTGGAACCATCGAGTGGATCAAATAACAGCAAATATTCACCTTGAGGGTAGCGGTTGGGTACAGCGTAGATGCTGTCCATCTCTTCTGAGGCCATGGCCGCCAAATGGCCGCCCCATTCGTTGGCTTCAATCAAAACCTCGTTGGCGATGATGTCGAGCTTTTTTTGAACTTCACCCTGCACATTTTCAGTCGATGCTGTGCCAAGTACGCCACCCAAGGCCCCTTTGTTGACCGCGTGGCTGATACTTTTGCAAGCACGGGAGACCACTTCAAGCAGCAAACGCAATTCAGGGGGAATACGGCCCTTGGCGCGTTGTTGTTCTACAAGGTAACGTGACAATGACACCGTCATGGCTTACTCCCCAAGCGCAGATGAAATAACTTCGCGCACATCGGCGCTCAGATCGGATTTTGCAGCGACACGGCGCAGAGCTTCTTGTGCCGCACTTTGGTAGGGCGAACTGAATTTACGCCAGCGGTCCAATGCCCTTGCAAGCCTTGCAGCAACTTGGGGATTGAATGTGTCCAACTCAAGCACTCGCTCGCTCCAAAAAACATAGCCTGCCGCATCTGTGCGGTGGAATGCAGATGGGTTGGCGCAATAAGCCGATAACAAACTGCGGGCACGGTTGGGGTTGCGAATATGAAAGTCTGGGTGAAGCAACAATTGACGTACCTTGGGTAAAACGTCCCCGTCTAGGTCAGGTGTTGTCGCTTGTAATGCAAACCATTTATCGATCACCAGATCATCTTGCTTGAACATCACATAGAAATGGGAAAGCGCTGGGGTTGCTTGTGGCAGGTGGTTATGAACCAAGGCAGTCAAAGCATGCATTCTGTCGGTCATATTGTCAGCGTTCAAGAAATCTTGGTAGGCTTTTGTAGACCAAGTGGTTTCGTTGCTGGATTTTTCAGCCATGCAAAGATAGCCAAGTGCAAGTCCACGCAATGCCCTGTTACCACTGGCCTTGGCATCTAATTGGTAAGTGCCTTTAGCTGCACAATTTTCATAAGCCCATACCCAGTCCAGAGACATCTCGCTGGCAATTTGTCGCCTTAGGGTGTCTCGCAGGGAATGGATGCGCTGTGGATCGACTGTTACACATTGTTCAGCAATATAGGACTCGCTTGGGGGTGTCAGCACCAATTCTTTGAAGGCTGCGTCCAGTGTCGGGTCGCGTAGGACAGACCGCAAGCCATTGATCAGCGCAGGCGAAAGCAGATCGGCATTTCGCGCATCCGCTGAAAGAGCGGTCAATATGCTGCTCATGTAAAGCCGCTGTGCCACTTCCCAGCGGTTGAAAGCATCGGAATCATGTGCTAACAACACCAGCAGCTGCTCGACTTCATAGGGGTAGTGCAGTTGAACGGGGGCGCTGAAACCACGCAGCAATGAAGGTACAGGCATTTGGGTCATGCCCTCGAATACCACGCTTTGATCAGATTCGTTGAGCACGATGCGATGGTGTTCTGCCAGCACTGTGCCATCCATGGCCAATAAGCCCATTTCCACGGGGATGACGAAGGGCTGCTTGCTCGCTTGCCCAGGCGTAGGGGGGCAGCTTTGTTTGAAGTACAGGGTAAAGCGCTGTTGCTCTTGTTCATAGATGCCGTGAACATCTAAACGCGGGGTGCCGGCTTGGCTGTACCAGAGCTTGAAGTTTTGCAACTCAAGTGCCAATGCAGATTCTGGATTGGCGTCGGCAATGGCTTGTGCAAAATCGTCGCAAGTAACTGCCTGGCCATCGTGTCGTTGGAAATACAGCGCCAGGCCTTTGGCGAAACCCTCACGCCCCACCAAAGTCTGCATCATGCGAACAACTTCTGCCCCTTTTTCGTAAACCGTGACGGTGTAGAAATTGTTGATCTCCATATAGGTGTCTGGGCGAACAGGGTGAGCCATCGGGCCTGCATCTTCGGCAAACTGAACTGTTCTGAGCAACCTGACATCTTCGATGCGCTTAACCGCCCGTGCAGATGTGCTGTGTGCCAAATCTTGACTGAATTCTTGGTCCCTGAACACCGTCAGACCTTCTTTAAGTGAAAGCTGAAACCAGTCACGGCAAGTCACTCGGTTGCCACTCCAGTTGTGAAAATATTCGTGACCAATCACGCTCTCAATGTTCGAAAAATCTTGGTCTGTCGCAGTGGCTTGATTGGCAAGAACGTATTTGGTATTGAAGATATTCAGGCCTTTGTTTTCCATCGCGCCCATGTTGAAGTCAGATGTGGCGACGATCATGAAACGGTCAAGATCCAGGCTCAAACCAAAGCGGTGTTCATCCCACGCCACACTGGCAATGAGTGAATTCATGGCATGTTCAGTTTTGTCCAAATCGCCAGACCGCACATAAATTTGCAGCAAGTGTTCTTTACCGCTTCGAGCAACGATGCGTTGTTCACGGCAAACCAATTGCCCTGCAACCAAGGCAAATAAATAGCTGGGTTTTTTGTGTGGGTCTACCCAACGCGCAAAATGTCTGCCGTCCTCTAAGGTGCCTTGCTCCATCAAGTTTCCATTGGACAGGAGCACAGGAAAGAGAGAGGGGTCCGCTCGCAAAGTCACGCTGAAACTGGCCATCACATCAGGGCGATCTAAGAAGTAGGTAATGCGTCTGAAACCTTGCGCTTCACACTGCGTAAACAAGGAGTTTTGACTTAGATACAGGCCTGAGAGTTGCGTGTTTTTGGTGGGGTTGCAGGTGGTGAATACCTCAAGTTTGAAGGGTTCGTTGCCTTCTGGAAGGTTCTCCAGCACCAGCTGCTCATTTTCAATTTTGAAACTGGTGCCTTGGCCATTCAGCAAAACGCGAGAGAGGTTGAGGTCTTCACCGTCCAGGCGCAATGCTTGGCTGGGGGCCTGCGCGTTTCGGCGCAACGTCATGGTGTTGAGCACCCGTGTTTTGGTTAGATCCAGATCAAACACCAAATCAACGGTATCTATCCAAAAGCCAGGAACTTGGTAATCCTCGCGGCGGGTTACGAGGGATTGTCCTTCACGCATTGCATTTCTCCTGATTCATAGGCGGGCTGCTTCGCTTCGCTCGCAGTGAAACA
>RFMX01000439.1 GCA_009927495.1 Betaproteobacteria bacterium | reverse complement strand
GGCCCTTGGTGGGCTGAAGACTCAAGGTTCGCAATTGGGCACCCAAAATCTGCGGTTGAGCAGTCAAATTAGGCCAAACAGGGGTCACCACCAAGACCTCGTCCCCCGCGTCCACCAAGGCCTGCATCGCCAACATCAAGGCATTCACGCCCCCTGAAGTGACAGCAATACGTTCACTGCCGATGTCAACACCATGACGCTTGACCATCTCTGCCGCGATCGATTCACGTAACTCAGGCAGGCCTAAGTTATGGGCGTAAAACGTTTCACCTGCATGCAGGGAATCGATGGCGGCTTGGCGAATAAAGTCAGGCGTGACTTCATCGCTTTCACCAAACCAAAATGCCAAAAGATCGCTTCGCCCGAGGCCTGCATTGGCGAGTTCTCGGATTTTGGAAGCTTGCAATTGCTGAATGGCTTGTCGCATGGATGAGTTAAGTAGAAAAAAAGATCTATATCTGCGCCAGTGGCCAACGCGGCAGAACATCAAAAGCATAGGAGGTGCGTGCCTGCTCAATGCCTTGTTGGAAACGCATGCCAGCAGCCATGGCGATCATCGCGCCATTGTCGGTACACCACTCAGCGTCAGGAAAATGCACGGTTGCCCCCATACGCTGTACCGATGTGGTCAGCTGTGTTCGCAAAGCGCGATTGGCACCCACCCCACCCGCAACCACCAAACGGTTGCTGCCCGTTTGGGTCAATGCGCGTAAAGCTTTTTTCACCAGCACCTCCACGATAGCAGCCTGGGTGGAGGCGGCAATATCGGCGCGGTGCTGGGGTAATTGATCTGCGGACTTTTTGCACTGGGTCAGCACCGCAGTTTTGAGTCCGGCAAAAGAAAAATCCAAATTGGGTTGATGCAACAAGGGGCGGGGAAACGCGTACGCATCTGCACGGCCTTGGTTCGCCAAAGCGGCCAAAGCAGGGCCCCTGGATAACCCAAGCCAAGCAATTTCGCCGATTTATCAAACGCTTCACCAGCCGCGTCATCGATGGTTTCACCCAATAACTCGTATTGACCAAGCGCCTTGACCCACATCAGTTGTGTGTGTCCTCCCGACACCAACAATGCCACAAAAGGAAATTGTGGCGGGTCGTCGCTTAGGAACGGGGACAACAAATGGCCTTCCAAATGATGAATTCCCATCACAGGCCTACCCAAGCTAGCGGCCAAAGCGCAGGCAGAGGCCGCACCAACCAACAAAGCGCCTGCCAACCCTGGACCTCGGGTATAGGCCACCACATCAATATCCGACAGAGCTTGCCGAGCAGAAGCCATGACCTCCTCTACCAATGGAACCAAACGGCGAATATGGTCTCGGCTAGCAAGTTCGGGCACCACGCCACCATAGGCCTCGTGCATCGCGGCTTGGGTATGCAACTGCTGCGCCAGTAATTGCGGCCAAACCGTGCCCTCACCAGTGCGAACCAAAGCCACACCAGTTTCGTCGCAAGAAGATTCAATACCCAGTATCAACATGGCGCAGAGTTTAGCCCTGCATGATTCATTACATAACTACAAGTCATTTAACTTATCAGACAATATCAACCATGAGCATTGCGCATTTCATTCGGGAAATTGGACGAGGCAAAGAAGGGGCAAGGGATTTGTCGCGTGATCTGGCTTGTGAAGTCATGACAAAGGTGTTGCTGGGCTCAGTTGACCCTGTAGCCTTAGGCGCTTTTTGTATTGCCATGCGCATCAAAGGTGAAACGCCTGAAGAAATGCTGGGCTTTCTGGATGCTGTTCATGCGCAAATGCAAGTATTAACTAATTATGAGCTTCAACCGGTTATTGTCTTGCCAAGTTACAACGGCTCAAGAAGACTGCCTTTGCTCACACCGCTGCTGGCAAAGATATTGGCCCACAGGGGACATGCTGTGTTGATACATGGCGCTCATACCGAGGACACACGTGTATCCACCCAAGAGGTCTTATCTGCTTTGGGAATTGAACCCAATACAACGACCCAGGCCATTGCCAAAGGCGAAGTGGTGTTCGCACCAACACGGTTGTTGTGCGAAGGTATTTGGTCACTTTTGCAAGTTCGCCGCCAAACGGGTTTGCGTAATTCTGCCCACAGTCTAGTGAAGTTGATGAACCCTGTTTTAGGTCCTAGCATTCAAGTCGCCAGCTACACCCATCCGGAATACGCTTTGTCAATGCAAGCCACGCTTGAAGGTATGAAAGCCAATGCCTTGCTGCTGCGCGGTACAGAGGGAGAGCCTGTGGCTGACCCTCGAAGAATGCCAAACATGCGTTGCTTTATCCAAGGACAAGCTTTTACGCAGCTAGATATTGCATCGCAAGTTGCACATGACACCATCGACATGCCCTTGGGCATGAATGCGATGCAAACAGCTGAATTGATTGATGCGATGATTCATGGAAGCAAGCCAATTCCCCCGCCTATACAAGCGCAAGCAGAACTTATTTCGCGCTTGTCCTTGGCCTGTATGGATCAAAGTGTTAGAAACGACACGCCATGAAAAAAACATCAGCCTCGGTTTTTGTCACGCTAGTTGGCGCAGGGCCTGGCGACCCCGATCTCTTGACGCTCAAAGCGGTCAAAGCGCTGCAACAAGCCACCGTTATTTTGGTTGACGACTTGGTCCACCCCGATGTTTTGCAACATGCCCCCGCGCAAGCACGTATTGTTCACGTAGGCAAGCGTGGTGGTTGTCAATCGACACCCCAAGCCTTTATCGAAAAATTGATGGTGCAAGAGGCCTTGGCAGGCGAAAGCGTGGTGAGACTCAAAGGAGGAGACCCCTTGCTGTTTGGTCGGGCTGGAGAAGAAATTGCTCATCTCCAGTCCTATGGCGTGGGCGTACGAGTGATCAACGGCATCACGGCGGGTCTTGCAGCCGTCAATAGCCTTGGCGTTTCATTAACGCATCGGCAGTATGCCCACGGTGTAGTCATGGTGACTGGACATTCACCCTCAAGCCATTTAAATACGCCATCAGTGAATTGGGAACTTCTTGGTCACACCGCGCATACTTGCCGGTTGACATTGGTCATTTACATGGGGATGACAAGTTCGCAAGAATTACAAACAGCCTTGTTGACATCCATGCCTGCCAACACACCCATTGCAGTGGTGCAAAACGCAAGCACCCCTAATCAATGCAGTGTTATTGGCCAACTACACGCCTTGCATACATTGATTGAATCATCTGGAATGGCAAGTCCAGCCGTGATTTTGGTGGGCGATGTGCTCAATACGCTTGCAAGTTTGCGTCATGAAGCGTCATACCCAGATAAAGCTTTTGCCGTTGCCCTGCCTGGTGCTTGATGGACAGAGGATAATCAAGGCTTTAGACATTGGATATAAACATGGAAGCAGAACGCATCAACAACATTGGTAACTTGCTTAACGATTTGCAAGCGCGAACACTTGATCTTCGGGGGTATCTTTGACTTCGATGCCAAATCTGAACGACTGAGAACAGTCAACGCTTCCCTTGAAGACCCAAGCGTTTGGAACGACCCTCAAAAAGCGCAAGAACTGGGCAAAGAAAAAAAGTCTCTTGACGATATTGTGCTGAGCATTGGCCGCTTGGGCCAAGAAATTGAAGACAACACCGAGTTGTTTGACATGAGCAAGTCCGACAACGATGAGTCAGGCCTTCTGACCATAGAAGAAGACACACAGCGCATCTTGTCTGAGGTGGAAAAACTCGAATTCCGGCGCATGTTCAACAACCCTGCCGATCCACTGAATGCATTCCTTGACATTCAAGCCGGAGCGGGTGGTACCGAGGCCTGCGACTGGGCCAGTATGCTTTTGCGCCAATACCTGAAATACGCAGAACGCAAAGGATTTAAGGCGACATTGGAAGACGAATCGGCAGGAGACGTTGCGGGCATCAAAGGCGCCACCCTGAAAATTGAGGGTGAATATGCTTTTGGTTTGTTGCGAACGGAAACAGGTGTGCATCGCTTGGTTCGTAAATCTCCCTTTGACTCTGCAGGTGGACGACATACCAGTTTTGCCAGCGTGTTTGTCTACCCTGAAGTGGACGACTCCATTGAGATTGACATCAACCCCTCAGATGTGCGAACCGATACCTTTCGCGCCAGTGGTGCTGGTGGACAGCACATCAATAAAACCGACTCTGCAGTTCGCCTGACCCATATTCCTACTGGCATCGTCGTTCAGTGCCAAGACGGAAGAAGCCAACACAGCAACCGCGATGTGGCGTGGAAGCGTTTACGCTCACGTCTGTATGACTTTGAAATGCGCAAACGCATGGAAGCCCAACAAAAACTGGAAGACACTAAGACCGATGTGGGCTGGGGACACCAAATTCGCAGCTATGTGCTGGACCAAAGCCGCATCAAAGATTTGCGCACCCATGTTGAAATCAGCAATACCCAAAAAGTGCTTGATGGCGACTTGGACGCTTTCATTGAAGCCTCGCTCAAACAAGGTGTTTGA
>RFMX01000208.1 GCA_009927495.1 Betaproteobacteria bacterium | reverse complement strand
CCCGCGTGGTTCGCAATGCTTTCCAAGAAGAAATCAACAAGCGCACTGTGAAAGATCTTCTGTCACTCAAGCGTGAAGCCTTGATGGTGGACGTCAAGCGCGAGGTACTCGAAATCGTCAAGGGTGAAAAGCCTTGGGGCATTGACGTGGTAGACGTTCGCATCACCCGTGCAGATTATGTAGACACCATCACCGAGTCGGTTTACCGCAGAATGGAGGCCGAGCGTAAACGCGTGGCCAATGAGCTGCGATCAACCGGCGGCGCTGAAGGTGAAAAAATCCGTGCCGATGCCGATCGTCAACGTGAAGTCACCTTGGCCAATGCTTACCGAGATGCACAAAAAATCAAGGGCGAGGGAGACGCAGAAGCTGCACGTTTGTATGCCGATGCATTTGGCAAAGACCCACAGTTTGCTCAGTTCTACCAAAGCATCGAAGCCTACAAAGCTAGCTTCAACAAAAAATCGGACGTGATGGTTTTAGACCCTAGCACCGATTTTTTCAAAGCCATGCGCGGTAGCGGTGCTGCTACCACTGGCGCTGCCAAAAAATAAGTCCGTCCTGCTGTGATGGACAGTCACACCCTCTGGGTTGCTTTGGCCTTGGTGCTGATCATCGAGGGCTTGTTTCCCTTTGCTTCTCCTCAGGCGTGGAAACGTGCCTTCATGGCCCTCATGCAATTGGACGATGGGCAAGTTAGATTTATTGGTTTGAGTTGCATTGTGGCGGGCATGCTGCTTCTTTGGTGGCTGCTCTAGTGTCCCAGTAGAATCCTTTTTTTAACAGCCATCCCCCTCATGACTGCTTGGGTCTTGCCAGATCATATTGCCGATGTTTTGCCCTCGGAGGCCAGGCACATCGAAGAGCTCAGACGTTTGTGTTTAGACACTGCGCGTGTCTTTGGCTATGAGCTTGTGATTCCCCCCTTGATGGAGCACATTGAATCGCTTCTGTCGGGTACGGGAAGCGCTCTTGACCTTCAAACATTCAAGATGGTCGATCAACTGTCTGGGCGCACTTTGGGGTTGCGGGTCGACACCACGCCACAAGTTGCTCGAATTGATGCGCATTTGCTTAACCGCGCTGGTGTTACCCGTCTTTGCTACTGTGGCCCCACGCTGCACACCCGTGCGCCTGGTCCTTACGCCACCCGCGAGCCTTTGCAGTTGGGTGCGAAATTTACGGCCATGCAGGTTTAGAGGCTGATTTAGAAATTTTGCAACTGGCTTTGCAGTGTTTAAAGGCCAGCGATATTTCTTCATTTCATGTTGATTTAAGCGACGCCCGTATTCTTTCCTCTCTGTTGCGTGAGCAGGGCTTGACGGCTTCTCAGCATGAAGCGATTGCGCAGGCTTTGTCCAACAAAGATATCAGCGCCATGCGAAGCACAGGCGCTTCATTGTCAACACCATTACGTGAAGCTTTGGTGGCCTTGGTTCAGCTATACGGTGGCTTGGATGTTCTAGACCGTGCAGAGGCGATATTCAAGGATTGGCCTGAGGTCTTGCTTGCTCTTTCTCAGTTGCGCTGGTTGGCAACACATGTGCATGGTCATCATGTCAGTATCGACTTGGCAGACCTGCGTGGTGCCGCCTATTACAGTGGTCCACGGTTTGCAGTGTTTGTGCCTGAAGCCAGTGATGCACTGGTGCGTGGTGGCCGCTACGATGAAGTAGGTGCCTTGTTTGGACGCAAACGCCCTGCGGCAGGTTTTAGCCTTGACATCAAAGCCTTGGTCAGTTTGATTCAGCGCCCCGTTCCCCAAGCCGCGATTCGTGCCCCTTGGGGCGAAGATGCTGGTTTGCATCAAGCCATCAGCCAACTTCGTCAACAAGGCCACACAGTGGTTTGCATGCTGCCCGGACATGACAGCGAAGTCGATGAATTTCACTGCGATCGAGAACTGGTTCTCCTCAAGGGGCAATGGATACTCCAGCCCTTAGCCTCAACCTGAATGTGAACACCATGAGTAAACAGCACGGACGCCATGTCGTCGTCGTAGGCACCCAGTGGGGCGATGAAGGCAAAGGTAAATTGGTCGATTGGTTGACCGAGTTTTCGCAAGGCGTGGTGCGTTTCCAAGGCGGCCATAACGCTGGTCATACGCTGGTCATCAATGGCGTCAAAACCGC
>RFMX01000251.1 GCA_009927495.1 Betaproteobacteria bacterium | reverse complement strand
TTTACACCTTATTCCAAGCGGGATCATGCGTGCAGGTGTGAAGTGCTACATCGGCAATGGCGTGGTGTTGTCTTGCGGTAAATTGCTGGAAGAAATCCAAGGCTTGGAAAAAGCGGGTGTGGAGGTTAGATCCCGCTTGCGCATCAGTGAAGCCTGCCCGCTTATTTTGCCTTTTCATGCCGCATTGGACATCGCACGCGAAGCTGCCCGTGAACAAGGTGGCACTGAGAAAATTGGCACCACTGGGCGCGGCATTGGCCCAGCTTATGAAGACAAAATTGCGCGTCGCGCATTACGGGTCCAAGACCTGAAACACCCTGAGCGCTTTGCCGCTAAATTGCGTGAATTGCTTGATTTGCACAACCATGTGTTGACCACCTTCTTGGGCTCGGAACAATTCACTTTTCCTGATGCACTAGATCCATTTGTCAGCCACGGCAAGGTTCAGTTCCAGCCTGTTTTAGATGAAGCCATGGCCCACGCTGCAGAAATTTTGCCTATGGTGGCTGATGTGTCGCGAGAGCTCAACGAGGCGCACCATGCAGGTTCCAATTTGTTGTTTGAAGGCGCACAAGGTACTTTGCTTGATGTGGACCACGGCACTTACCCTTTTGTGACTTCCAGCAATTGCGTCGCTGGCAATGCTGCCGCTGGTTCTGGCGTTGGTCCAGGTCTGTTGCATTACATCTTGGGCATCACCAAGGCCTATTGCACCCGCGTGGGTGGCGGTCCTTTCCCTACTGAACTTGACTGGGATGTGGAAGGAACACCAGGCTGGCACATGAGTACCGTGGGTGCGGAAAAGGGCACAACCACAGGGCGCTTTCGGCGTTGCGGTTGGTTTGATGCAGCCTTGCTCAAACGCAGTGCCCAAGTTAACGGCTTGAGTGGTCTTTGTATCACCAAGTTGGATGTGTTGGACGGTCTGGCGGAACTCAAACTCTGCACTGCTTACGAATTGGACGGCACGGTCATCGATATTTTGCCTATGGGTGCAATGACATTGCCAGTTGCAAGCCGATTTACGAAACCATGCCTGGTTGGACTGACAGCACCGTGGGTATCACCGGTTACGCCAAACTCCCTCCACAGGCACGTGCGTATTTGGAACGCATTGCGCAGGTCACGGGTGTTCCTATCCATTTGATATCAACCAGCCCGGACCGTGACCACACCATCATGGTTCGCCATCCCTTTCACGATTGAACCCTCACAGGAAACCACCACCATGTTGACTGAAGACGGCAAGCATTTGTATGTGTCTTATGACGAGTACCACAACCTCATTGAGAAGCTTGCGATCAAGATTCACCAATCTGGGTGGGAGTTCGACACCATTTTGTGCTTGGCCCGTGGCGGTATGCGTCCGGGCGATGTGCTTTCACGCATTTTTGATAAGCCTTTGGCGATCATGTCCACCAGTTCTTACCGCTCTGAAGGTGGAACCGTTCAGGGCCATTTAGACATTGCGCGTTACATCACCACCCCTAAAGGTGAAATCGCTGGTCGGGTGTTGCTTGTCGATGACTTGGCTGATTCAGGCCATACCTTGAACGCTGTCATTGATATGCTGCGTAACAACTATTCGCCCATCACCGAGTTGCGCAGTGCGGTAATTTGGACCAAAGGCGTGTCGAGTTTCACGCCAGATTTTTCTGTGGAATACCTTTCCACCAACCCTTGGATTCATCAGCCCTTTGAGGCTTATGACACCACACGACCAGAAAAATTGCTGGATAAGTGGCGGGTTTAGTGCATGAAGCCCGTCACTGAGCTGATTCACCATAGCTACAAAGCGCCTACTGATTTTGCGGCGCCTCAAATTGCTATACATAAAGCTTCGACGGTTATTTTTCCCAATGTGCAAGCCATGCGTGAGCGCACTTGGCTGGATAAAAAAGGCTATACCTATGGCCTGCATGGGACACCCACAACATTCACCTTAGAAGAGCGCATTTGCTACCTAGAGGGTGCGCAACACGCGGTCTTGGTACCGAGTGGTCTTGCTGCGATCGCCTTGGTCAACATGGCCTTGCTGAAACATGGGGACGAAATTTTATTGCCTGACAACGTCTATGGCCCGCACAAAACATTTGCCGAAGGTGAGCTGAAACAATGGGGCATTACCTATCAACTCTATGACCCGAGGGATCTTGCAGATCTGTCTTCGCGCATCACGCCGCAAACCCGATTGATTTGGCTCGAAGCTGCTGGCTCTGTGACGCTGGAGTTTCCGGATGTGGTTGAAATGGTGAGATTGGCGCGTAGCAAGGGCGTATTGACAGCGCTGGACAACACCTGGGGTGCAGGTTTGGCTTTTGCTCCGTTTGATCTTGAGCCATCAAAAAGCACTATCCCACTAGGCGTAGATATCAGCGTTCACGCTTTGACAAAATTTCCCAGTGGTGGGGGCGATGTGTTGATGGGCAGCGTCACCACCTGTGATGACCATTTGGCCAAGCAGCTCAAGCTCAGCCATATGCGCATGGGCTTGGGGGTTGGGGCCAACGACGCCGAACTGGTTTTACGTTCATTGCCGAGCATGGAGTTGCGTTACAAGCAACAAGATACAACGGCCAGGGCCTTGGCCGCATGGTGCTTGCAGCAATCCGCGTTTGCGCAAGTACTGCACCCTGCGGTGGTGTCCTCGCCTGGACACCCTCACTGGCGTCGTTTGTGTGCAGGCGATCAGCCTTCGCAAGGACCAGTTCATTCTGAAGGTCTTGCCGCTGCTTTGCTGGGATTGCGTTTGGATCCTGCGATCAGTCAAGCGCAACTCGATACCTTTTGTGATGCACTGCGGCTATTCAAATTGGGCTTTAGCTGGGGCGGCCCCATGAGCTTGGTGGTTCCTTACCATTTGCGTGATTTGCGTCTCATGTCAAAAGAAGCATTGCTGCAAGGCGGCTTTGTGCGTTTATCGGTGGGGTTAGAAGCTGCTGAAGATTTAATCGACGATGTGGCTCAAGCGCTTGCTCAAGCAGAGATTTAGCTTGTTTGGCTTATTAACCGCTTCGCCAATGCTTGCAGAGATGCTGCATGGTGGTCTTTCAACTCTGCCTTGAGAGCATCTGGCCAGTAACGGAAATTGCGCTCTACCGAACTAGCGTAGGTGGGGTCATAGTGCTGCGATAACAATTCTTCTACCACTTGACGAATGTGACCAGAGCGAACCAGTGACTGCCATTGCGCAATAACCACTTTGCCACGTGCTTCAATGAGGGTTGTCAGTCTGTTACAAAACTGCTCAGGGTCTTGTGCAAAAAACGCATAGTCCTCCATCAGCAGTTCTACTCTTTCCTCCAAGGGCAATACCAAGTCAATGCACTGGCTGGCTCGCATCGTCTCCATCAGGGTTTCAGGCACACTGACGTTACCCACTTTTTTGCTCTCCGCCTCTACATAGACCACTTGGCTTGGGTCAAACTGGCGAAGCGTATCCCACACACGCATGTCAAATTGCTTTTGACTGGGCTGCGATTGGCCCGGGATACGGCCCAACACCGAACTGCGATGCACTGCCAGCGCCTCAAGGTCTAAAACTTGCCCACCTTGTGCGGCTAAGGCATGAAGCAAACGAGTTTTGCCTGAACCAGTTGGACCAGTCACAACCTTGAATTGAAGGCTCAGGGCCAATTGACTGGTCTGCTGGACGACTGCCGCACGAAAGGCTTTGTAGCCGCCCTCAATGACATTGACTTTGAAGCCAATCTGTCCGAGCACCAAGGCCAAAGAACCACTCCGCTTTCCTCCACGCCAGCAGTAAACCAACGGTCGCCATGTTTTAGGCAAGTCCATCACATGGTTTTCAATATGTTGGGCGATATTGGCCGCAACCAACGATGCGCCAAGTTTGTTGGCCTCGAAAGCGCCAACTTGTTTGTAAAGTGTGCCTACCTTGATGCGTTCTTCATTGGTGAGAGATGGCCAATTGAGCGCCGAGGGTAAATGGTCAAGGGCAAACTCATCTTCGCTGCGGGCATCAATGATGCAACTCAAGCGATCGCTTTGCATCATCAAGGCCATGGCCTCTTCTGCGCTGACAAGTTCAACAGGCATCAGAGCAATTTCTTTAACACTGGCCACACATTGGCAAGTATTTTCGGGTGTGCGGCGGCGGTGGGGTGAATTCGATCCGCTTGGAACCAAGTAGCGGCGTCAGGTGCGTCCGCAATACCTTTCAGTAAAAAAGGAACCACGGCTGTTTTATGGGTCTTGCTCAAGCGGACAAAAACTTGTGAAAATTCTGACGCATAGTCAGCCCCATAGTTAGGCGGAACTTGCATACCCAGCAACAGCACTTTGGCTTTGATTGCTTGGCAAGCTTTGATCATCTCTTGCAAGTTGTCTTCTGTCATCTTCATTGAAAAACCACGCAATGCATCATTGCCACCCAACTCAATGATGACGATCCCGGGTTGGTGTTGTTGTAAAAGCGCAGGCAAGCGGGCGCGACCACCTGCTGTGGTGTCGCCACTGATGCTGGCATTGACCACTTGCCAAGTTGATTGTTCTTTGAGCAGTTGTTGCGCCATCAAAGCGACCCAACCACTGCCTCGTGGCAAGCCATATTCGGCGCTGAGGGAGTCGCCAACCACCAACAATTTGCGATCTTTCGCCAAGGCCAAAGGGGCAAATACACCTTGCGTCAACAGGCCCAAGGCCAGCAAGTTAAAGTAACGTCGTCTCCACAATGGCACTGTATATGTCCTCCAGCCTGATTGCCGTCTCTCATGTTTACAAATCTGTCACAGATGCCACCGGCACCCTCGACATTCTCCGCGATATCGATTTTTCTTTAAACGCCCGACAAACTTTGGCTATTGTGGGTGCTTCTGGCTCTGGCAAAAGTACGTTGCTGGCCATCATGGCAGGTTTAGATACGCCCAGCCAAGGCACGGTGCATATTGCAGGCCAAGATCTTTTTCTTTTGGATGAAGACCAACGCGCAGCATTACGAGCTAAGCACATCGGTTTTGTGTTTCAAAGTTTTCAATTGTTAGCACCCCTGACAGCACTCGAAAACGTGATGTTGCCACTTGAACTGTCGGGTCACCCCAACCCCAAACCTGTGGCCAAAGAGATGCTTGCGCGGGTGGGCCTGTCTGAGCGTCTGAATCACTACCCGAAAGTCATGAGCGGAGGAGAGCAGCAACGTGTGGCCTTGGCGCGGGCTTTTGTGGTCAAGCCAGATGTTTTGTTGGCCGATGAACCTACTGGCAGCTTAGACCATGCCACCGGCGAAAAAGTCATGGCACTGATGCTGGACCTCAATCAAGAATTGGGAACAACCTTGGTGTTGGTCACCCACGATGTGGCTCTGAGCCAGCGATGCGATCAACGCTTGCTGATTGAGGCCGGACAGTCTCAACTGATTGCTTAATCAGCGGGTACGGCTCTTCATGGCGCGTTCAACTTCGCGCTTGCCTTCACGGTCCTTGATGGTGTCGCGTTTGTCATGTTCTGCCTTGCCTTTGGCCAAAGCAATTTCGCATTTGATGCGTCCATTTTTCCAATGTAAATTGAGTGGCACCAAGGTATAGCCTTTTTGCTCCACCTTGCCAATCAAGCGGCGAATTTCGTCTTTGTGCAACAGCAGTTTTCGTGAACGAACAGCGTCGGGATTGACATGGGTAGAGGCGGTTTTCAGCGGGTTGATTTGGCAACCAATGACATACATTTCGCCATTGCGAATGACCACATAGCCATCTGTGAGTTGCACCTTGCCTTCACGCGCGGCTTTGACTTCCCACCCTTCCAAGACCATCCCAGCTTCTAGGCGTTCTTCGAAAAAGTAGTTGAAGGCCGCTTTTTTATTGTCGGCAATGCGGGTAGAAACGTCGGTTTTGGTGGCCATAAGGGGGGGAAAGGAGAAAGGCGAGTTCTTTACAATCGCCACAACCGCCAACTTGGCAGAGCCCCCATTCTATGAAAACCATCGAGAAGTCTGTCCTTATCTGGTTTAGCGCCCAAGAGATGTTCAATTTGGTCGTTGATGTCCGCAGCTACCCGCGTTTTCTGCCTTGGTGCGACAAGACTGACATACTCGATGAAACACCAGACGCCATGACCGCCCGTATTGGCATGGCATTCGGCGGCTTGCACAAAAGTTTCACCACGCACAACACCCATGTCATGCCGCAACAGGTGCGGCTCGATTTGGTGGACGGCCCTTTCAAGCACTTGCAAGGGGAGTGGAATTTCATTGCTTTAGGGGATGAGCGTGCTTGCCGAGTGGAGCTGAAACTTTCCTACAGTTTTGATTCCGTCTTTGGTGCTTTGGTAGGCCCCGTGTTTGACCGCATAGCCGCGACTTTGGTTGACTCGTTTGTGAAACGGGCCGAGGTGGTCTACGCTTCATGAAAATTGAAGTCTTGGTCTCCACAGGCCCACGTCAAGTGCTGGGTGTACTTGTTGACTGTGATGAGGGCTCAACAGCGGGGCAAGTAAAAGCTATCGCACTTGAGCAACTGGGATTAAAAACAGAATCATTTTCTTCGTGGCGTTCTGCTGTTTGGGGTAAAGCTGTGCAAACAGACACCCCACTTGTTCAGGGTGACCGCCTTGAGCTGCTGCGTCCCTTGCTGGTCGACCCCAAAGAGGCGCGTCGCTTGCGTTTTAACCAGCAAGGAAGCCGTGCTGCGGGTTTGTTCGCCAAAAAAAGGCAAGGTGCAAAAGCAGGTTACTGAGTCACCTGAGCCACCTGAGTAGAGGTAAACAACAACCTCTCGGTAACTTCAACCAAGGTTTGGCGGTCATAGGGTTTGAGCAAAAAGTCATCCGCACCCGCTTGCATAAATCTGTCGCGGTCACCAGAATTGACGTTGGCGGATAAACCCAAAATTGGCAAGTGCTGACCTTGCACATCCACGGTACTGCGAATCGATTTGCTGGCCTCTATCCCGTCCATTTGCGGCATGATCATGTCCATGAATACCAGATCAAAGTCTGCGTTTTTGAGAGATTGCAAAGCGTGTAAGCCGTCCTCAGCTTCACTCAAATACGCATTGGGGTATTCCAACTTTAAAATTTGACGCAGCAGCAAGCGGTTCATGGCAACATCATCAACGATTAAAAAGCGCCAAGCATGTTGCTGCAATTTGACAAAGCGTGGGCTTTGTACAAGGTTTGCGCGCTTGGGTTCTGTGGCCAACAACGGAACAGTGAACCAAAATAGACTGCCCTTTCCTAACTGGCTTCGCACCCCAATGTCCCCACCCATCAGTTCCACCAAGCGTTTAGAAATGGCCAACCCCAAGCCATTGCCGCCATACATGGCTTGGGTTTGCACCGTGGCCTGAGAAAAGCGTTCAAACACCTTTGACTGTTGCTCCTGCGAGATGCCTATGCCGGTGTCCTCGACTTCAAACACCACAAACCCGTCGTTTGATTTGACACGCAGCGTCACATGACCTTGCTGGGTAAATTTGAGGGCATTCCCCAACAAGTTCACCAAAATTTGCATTAACCTGTGTCGATCGGCGATGACCCATGCTGGCAGATCATCATCAAACTCGCATTGAAAATCAAGTCGCATGCTTTTGACGCGATTGGCAAACAGTTCCATGGCGTTGGCAACGGTCTTACGCAACTCAAATGGCTCGGGATGGATTCCCAATTTGCCGGATTGAAATTGCGAATAGTCCAAGACATCGTTAATGACTGTGAGCAAATGCTCGCCAGATTGTTGGGTGAGTTGCAAAATTTCAAAGGCCTTTGGGTTTTGGGCTTGTGATTGTTGTAGTAAATCATTGAAGCCCATGATGGCATTTATGGGGGTGCGCAGTTCGTGACTTACCGAGGCGATGAACTGGTCTCTGATATCCACAATGGCTTGCAATTCTTGTCGTTTAGCCTCCAGTTCTTCATTGCGAACTTTGATCTCTGCTATGGCTTTATTGCTGATGCCTTGGTAAATCAGCGTTAACGTAATCAAACTGCTGGCTGTAACGAAGTAAACAAAAAAAGCATACACCTCGTGGGTCTTGTTTAATGGCGTGTTGTTAGGCAGAAGATCAGAATAGGTGAGTGTCGAGATGGCAACTTGCACTGCAATGATGATTCCGGTCCAAACCCAGGCTGCGCGGCGACTGACCATATGGATCATCAAAATAGGAATCAGGTAGAGCCAATTGATCCGCGGTGAAAAAATGCCTTGGCTGAACCATGCGGCTAAGGTGATGTGAATCGCCGCATAGATACACACAAATGTCAGTAATCGTTTTGCCGATACACCTGCGTTGAGCATCACCAAGCTCAATGCGATGACCCCCATGAAGGCATAGCGACCTTCTTGGCTGCCAATTTTGGGCGTCAAAATGGCAATCAGGGCAATGACGATCAGTAAGACGACGCCTGAATAAAACACAAACGGCATGCGACCTTCACGCAAGCGGGTGGGGGTGATTCGTCTCAGCGATTCAGCGAGGTTCATGACTGGGTTCTCCAGCAACGCATGACGCATGTTTGAAGTGCATCCTGCTCAAGTGGTTTGAACACGATGTCGTTCATACCGGCTTCTAAACATTGCTTATGGTCATTTGAATTGCTGCTGGCGGTCAATCCTATGATCCTCACGTTCTTCACAGGTGTA
>RFMX01000237.1 GCA_009927495.1 Betaproteobacteria bacterium | reverse complement strand
TGGTGGCATTGGGGTGACCGACGAGTACATCGTCAGTCATTGCTTCAAACGTTTGACGCAAATCGAACTCAGCTTGGGTGACAGCCTCCACCATTTGGGGCAGGTGTCGGCTCAGATGCAAGAGACGGCTGGCGTGTTTGCTTAAGGTGTCAGTGGCTTAAAGCGCGGCTGCTGCACGCCATCGATCACTACGTCTTCGGTGAACATCGCAAAAGGCCGCACCCACAACCCCCGCTCACCATACTCGGCGCGGTACAGCACCAAAGGCTCTAGGGTTTCGCTGTGGCGCACCACGCCCAGCACTGCGTAGGGCAGGCCTTTGTAATGCATATAGGGGCCCAGCGGCAGGGTGGGTAAGGGGGACAGGTCGGTGTCAGACATGGCCACAGCATAATCGGTGCATGCACCCAAAAGCCCTGTTAGACGCCTGCACCGAACTCACCCGTTTGCTGCTTCGCTTTGACCACCCTGCTGACAGCGTGGTTTCCAAATACTTCCGTGACCAACGTAAACAAATGGCCTTGGGTCCGCGTGAGCGTGGTGTCTTGGCCGAAACCGGCTACAACGTGTTGCGCCAAAAACTGCGTTTTGAGCACTTGGGCAAATCGGGCACCGGCGTGAAAGAACGACGACTTGCTATTTTGGGTTGGGCGGCGTATTTGGACGCGCAAGCCAAACTGCAGCAACCTCAGGCCACCCATGGCGACCGTGGCTTCATGAAAGCTGCCATGAGCGAGATGGAGTTCAAGTGGCTGGCCGATTGCGATGCCGCTACCGATGACGCTTTTTTGGCGCCGCACAAACACAACTTGCCCCCGTGGTTGGCTGAGGCTTTGCAAGTGCAATTGGGCGACGAATTTTGGCCACTGGTGGAGAGCTTGCAGCACACCGCAGGACTGGACGTGCGGGTCAACACCCTGCTGGCCAAACGTTCCGATGTGCAAGCTGATTTGGTGGCCCATGGCATCGAGGTGGTGCCCACACCATTTTCACCTTGGGGTTTGCGCATGAACGCCAAGCCCAACCTCAGCAAGCTCGCGCTGTTTGAAAAGGGCTTGATCGAGGTGCAAGACGAAGGCTCGCAATTGCTGGCGCTGTTGGTTGACGCCAAGCGCGGCGAGATGGTGGCCGATTTTTGCGCAGGCGCAGGTGGCAAAACTTTGGCGCTTGGCGCATCCATGCGCAACACCGGGCGCTTGTACGCGTTTGACACATCGGCCCACCGATTAGATGCTTTGAAGCCCCGTTTGGCCCGCAGTGGTTTGTCCAATATTCACCCGTCGCTATTTCGCATGAACGCGATGAGCGCATCAAGCGCTTGCGCGGCAAGATGGATCGTGTGTTGGTGGATGCGCCTTGCACTGGCTTGGGTACTTTGCGTCGCAACCCTGACCTGAAATGGCGTCAAACCCCCGATGCCGTAGTTGAGCTCAGTGTCAAACAGACCGACATTTTGGCCAGCGCTGCGCGTTTGCTCAAGCCGGGTGGACGTTTGGTCTACGCCACCTGCAGTTTGCTGCCTGAAGAAAACGAGCAGATTGCCCAAGCGTTCAGCCTTGCCCACCCCAGCTTCAAGCCCTTGCCTATCAAGGACTTGTTGACTGAGCTTGATGTGGATCAAGCCGCGACTTTGTGCACCGCCGATGGCCTGTATTTGCGCTTGTGGCCGCATCGCCATGCCACCGATGGGTTCTTTGCAGCCGCATGGGTGGCGGCATAAAATCAACCAGCTAATGAAATAAAGGATTGCTATGGTTTTGCCCTCTTGGCCTTGGTTGGATGCAGTGTTAAATTGGCTTGCTTACGGCACTTGGCACTTGAGTGGCTGGCAGTTGGTGCTCTTCACGCTCGCCATGACCCATGTCACCATCGCAGCAGTCACCATTTATTTGCACCGCCACCAAGCGCACCGCTCTTTGGATTTGCATTGGTTACCTGCCCACTTTTTCCGTTTCTGGTTGTGGCTGACCACCGGTATGACGACCAAAGCATGGGCGTCCATCCACCGCAAACACCATGCCAAGTGTGAGACCGAGGAAGATCCGCACAGCCCACAGGTGTTTGGTATCAAGAAGGTGTTTTGGCAAGGGGCAGAGCTTTATGGCGTGGAAGCGGCCAATGAAGAAACCTTGCGCAAATACGGCCACGGCACACCTGATGATTGGATCGAGCGCAACATCTATTCACGATTTACTTGGCAAGGTGTGGGGCTGATGCTCATCATCGATTTGGCCTTGTTTGGGGCCATTGGCGCGACCGTCTGGGCGGTGCAAATGATGTGGATACCTGTCACGGCGGCGGGTGTGATCAACGGCATTGGTCACTACTGGGGCTACCGCAACTTTGAAGCGCCAGACGCCAGCACCAATATGTCGCCTTGGGGTATCCTCATCGGCGGTGAAGAACTGCACAACAACCACCACACTTATCCCACCTCGGCCAAGTTATCGGTCAAGCCTTACGAGTTTGATATTGGCTGGTTGTACATCCGTGTGCTGGCAACATTGGGTTTGGCTACAGTGAAAAAAACACCTCCCAAACTGCATTACGCTGATGCCAAGCCAGTCGCTGATGAAAAAACCCTAGAAGCGCTCATTGCCAACCGTTACGAAGTCATGGCCGGTTTTGCCGCTCAACTCAAACTCGCCTTAAAACAAGAGGTGGCCAGTCTGCCCAAGTTGCCCACCGACGCCGTGTTGCTCGC
>RFMX01000357.1 GCA_009927495.1 Betaproteobacteria bacterium | reverse complement strand
ACGCGGGGCGCACCGGCCAAAGCGCATTCTTCTTCGAACAAATGCTTTTGCACCGCATTCCAACCCGGGCCGCCAAACTGGGTGGGCCAGCCGTAGCCCAGCCAGCCTTTGGCGCCCAAAATTTTGGCCCAAGACTGCATGTCTTCACGGGTCAGGCGCAAGGCGTTGTGCACTTTGTGCGAAAGGGATGAAGGCAAATGGGCATGCACCCACGTGCGCACCTCTTCGCGAAAAGCCTGTTCTTCAGGGGTGAAAGCCAAATCCATCAAGGGTCTCCGGTGCAATTTAGAACGGTCGTGCTATTTTGCGCGATTTTTGAAAGACTGGCTGAACCGCCCGCTGATAATCCCCTGCTATGCAAAACATCGTGGTTCTTATTTCAGGTGGTGGATCCAACATGGTAGCCATTGCCCAAGCAGCTCAACGTGACGATTGGCAAGCACGTTGGGGGGCGCGCATAGCCTGTGTGATCAGCAACCGCCCGCAAGCTGAGGGCTTGGCCAAAGCCACGCACATGGGATTGCGTACACAGGTGGTCGACCACTCGCTTTACCAACAGCACTCCCATCCCCGCGAGGCTTTTGACAGCGCCTTGATGCAAGCGATTGACGCGTATCAGCCTGCTTTGGTCGTGCTGGCGGGGTTTATGCGCATCTTGACGCCGGGGTTTGTGGTGCATTACCAAGGACGGTTGCTGAATATTCATCCCTCGCTGCTGCCCGCTTTCCCAGGGCTGCATACCCACCAACGCGCCATTGATGCAGGCTGCTGTTTTGCCGGTGCCACGGTACATCAGGTGACGGTGGATTTAGACGATGGGCCCATACTTGCGCAAGCGGTGGTGCCTGTCATGCCCAACGACACCGCCAACACCTTGGCGGCGCGGGTGCTCACGCAAGAACATGTGATCTACCCGAGGGTAGTAGCGCAGTTGCTAAGCCTTAAGTCGCTAAGCCGCTAAGCGGGAATTGCGCGGCACATGCGCTCTTAAAAACTCCATCTGGTCCGCCAAGATGCGGCGGTTGCGCAGAATGAAGTCTTCCCACAAGGTGGGCACATACGGTGTGTAGAGCAGCGGCATCTTTGCCTGCTCAGGTGTGCGGTTGGCTTTGCGGTGGTTGCAAGCGCGGCAAGCGGTGACCACATTCATCCAACTGTCCACACCATGTTGCCCAAAGGGAATGATGTGCTCGCGGGTGAGTTCGGTTTCATGGAAATCGTCACCGCAGTAAGCGCAGATGTTGCGGTCGCGAGCAAACAGTTTGCTGTTGGTGAGGCCAGGTTTCAAATCAAAGGGGTTGATGCGGGGCATGCCCTTGGTACCAATGATGCTGTTGACTGTGATCATCGACTGTTTGCCGGTGATGGCGTTGTGACCACCTCGGTAAACCGCAATTTCAATGCCGGCTTCCCAACGCACCTCGTCAGCCGCATAGTGGATCACGGCTTGTTCGAGGGAAATCCAAGACTGGGGGAGCCCTTGGGCAGACAGCTTCAAGACCTTCAACTGGCACCTCCTGAGAGATAAGCGAGCACTGACGTCGATTCCTAGACAATATACCTTGTTTCAATGACGCTTCTTTGACCCCCCAGCGAATTCCCATGCGTATTTACCGAGGTTTCCACCATCCCCAACTCGCCTCGCCTGCGCCTTGACGATTGGCAACTTTGACGGGGTGCATCGTGGCCATCAAGCCATGCTGGCCTTGCTGAACAACGAAGCGCGTCACCGCGGTGTGCCCAGTTGCGTCATGACCTTCGAGCCGCATCCGCGAGACTTTTTTGCTGCGCAACTTCGCAAGCCTGACATCGCGCCTGCACGCATTGCCACCTTGCGCGACAAATTATTGGAACTTGCCGAATGCGGCGTGGACCAATGCATCGTCTTACCTTTCAACCAGACCTTTGCGTCGCTTGCCCCACAGACCTTCATCGAAGACGTGTTGCGCAAAGGCTTGGGTGTGAAATACGTGTTGGTCGGCGACGACTTCCGCTTTGGCGCGAAACGCGCAGGCGACTACCCCATGCTTGACTCTGCAGGGGCGGCTCGTGGCTTTGACGTGGCCCGCATGAACAGCTACGAGGTGCGCGGTTTGCGAGTTTCCAGTTCTGCGGTGCGCGATGCGCTGCACCGAGGCCACATGCAAGAAGTCGCGCAACTGTTGGGACGACCCTACGCTATTTCGGGCCATGTGGTGCATGGGCGCAAACTGGGTCGAGAACTCAACTGCCGCACCCTCAATTTGCGCTTCACCCATTGGAAGCCTGCGGCCAGTGGCATCTTCGTGGTGCAGGTGCATGGCCTCACCGATCAGCCACTGCCAGGTGTGGCCAATTTAGGCATTCGACCTTCCCTCGATCCCAACGATGTCAACGGCGGTCGTGTGCTGCTGGAAACCCATTGCCTGGACTGGCCCGACAGCCTTGGGGCTGGATGGGGGCTACGGTAAACTCATACGGGTGGAATTGCTCCACAAATTACACGATGAATTGAAGTACGACAGCCTTGAATCACTGCAACAAGGCATCGCCCAAGACTGCATGGACGCACGTCAGTGGTTTGAACAACTATGAACGATAAAAACAACACCCCCGATACCCGCATCAACATGATGGACACGCCCTTTCCGATGCGGGGCGATTTGCCCAAGCGTGAACCGTCATGGACTGAGGCGTGGTCTGACCAAGGCCTGTACAAAAAACTCCGCGCTGCTCGCCACGGTCAACCCCTGTTTGTGCTGCACGATGGACCGCCTTATGCCAACGGTCAGTTGCACATCGGTCACGCCCTCAACAAAGTGCTGAAAGACATGATTGTGAAAAGCCGCCAACTGGCAGGCTTTGACGCGCAGTACATCCCCGGCTGGGACTGCCATGGTTTGCCGATTGAAAACGCCATCGAAAAACTGCATGGTCGCAAACTCAGCCGCGACGATATGCAGGCCAAAAGCCGCGCCTTTGCCACCGAGCAAATTGCACAGCAACGCGAAGACTTCAAACGCCTAGGGGTCTTGGGTGACTGGGAGCGTCCTTACCGCACCATGGACCCGGCCAATGAAGCCGGACAAATCCGCGCTTTCAAGCGCGTCATTGAACGCGGGTTTGTCTACCGTGGCTTGAAACCTGTTTACTGGTGTTTCGATTGCGGTTCATCCTTGGCCGAGTTTGAAATTGAATACGCCGACAAGAAAAGCGACACCTTGGACGTGGCGTTTTTGTGCGCCCAACCCGAGAAGTTGGCTGCGGCCTTTGGTTTGCCCACGTTGGACAAACCAGCCTTCGCGGTCATTTGGACCACCACCGCGTGGACCATCCCCGCCAACCAGGCTTTGAACCTCAACCCCGAATTGAGCTATGCCTTGGTTGACACCGACCAAGGCCTGTTCCTGTGCGCCGAAAGTTTGGTGGACAAGTGTTTGGAGCGCTGGCAACTCAACGGCCAAGTGGTCGCCACCACACTGGGCAGCCAACTCGACTTGATTGAATTCCATCACCCACTCTCGCATGTGGACGCAGGCTACCAACGCTCTGCGCCGGTCTACCTGGCCGATTACGCCACCGCCGACGACGGTACAGGCATTGTGCACAGCGCCCCCGCTTATGGTTTAGACGACTACAACAGTTGCCTGGCCCATGGCATGAAGTACACCGATATCTTGAACCCGGTGCAAGGCAATGGCGCGTATGCCGCCGACTTCCCGCTCTTTGGCGGCCAGCACATTTGGAAAGCGGTTCCCGTCATTCTGGAAGCGCTGAAAAACGGGGGTCGCTTGATGGCCACCCACCCCATCACCCACAGCTACCCGCATTGCTGGCGGCACAAAACACCCGTTATTTACCGCGCTGCTGCGCAATGGTTCATCCGCATGGACGAGGGCGAGGGCGTGTTCACCAGCCGCAAAGCACCCAAGACCTTGCGTCAACTGGCGCTGGACGCGATAGCGCACACCCAGTTCTACCCCGAGAACGGCAAAACCCGTTTGCGCGACATGATCGCCAACCGCCCCGACTGGTGCATTTCGCGCCAACGGTCCTGGGGTGTGCCGGTGCCGTTTTTCTTGCACAAAGACAGCGGCGAATTGCACCCCCGCACCATGGCCATCTTGGACCAAGCCGCCGACATGGTGGAACAAGGCGGCATCGAGGCGTGGAGCCGCGTGACGGTGGAGGACATCTTGAACCAACCCGGTGACGATGCACGCAACTACACCAAGAGCACCGATATTTGGAGGTCTGGTTCGACTCTGGCAGCACCTTTGAACACGTGCTGCGCGGCAGCCACAAAGACGCCTACGACAGAGCACCCCACCATGACAGCGGCCCCGAGGCCGACTTGTATTTGGAAGGCCACGACCAACACCGTGGTTGGTTCCACAGCTCGCTGTTGCTGGGCTGCGCCTTGTATGACCGCGCCCCTTACCGTGGCTTGTTGACCCACGGCTTTGCCACCGATGGCCAAGGCCGCAAGATGAGCAAAAGCTTGGGCAACACTGTGG
>RFMX01000415.1 GCA_009927495.1 Betaproteobacteria bacterium | reverse complement strand
TGTTTTCCTAGAGTGGGTTGTGGGGCCCTTTTCCACGGTCGGTGTTCCTCTTCTGGGAACCTCTTAGGTGGGAATGAAAACTCCGCCGCGGGGCCTTGGTCGCTGCGAAGCCTGCCATTCTATGACATTTATTGGGTTTTTTAGCTATTTTGCTTTGAGCGGGTTACGATACTGCATGTTCAGTTACCGCCACGCCTTTCATGCAGGAAACCATGCCGATGTCTTAAAACACACGGTTTTGATCTCCACGATGCACTATCTTGCACAAAAAGAGGTCGGTTACACCGCTATCGATACCCACAGTGGCCCCGGCCTCTACAAGCTTGACAGCCCTGACGCCAAGCAAAGTGGGGAAGCGCAAGAGGGCTTATTGGCGCTGATTCGCAACAAATCCAAGCTCTCCGGCCCCATGGCCCCTGCTTTGCTAGCCTACCGCGCTGTGCTCGACCACTTCAATCCTCAAGGGGGTTTGTTGAACTACCCTGGTTCGCCTTTCATTGCACATCATCTGTTGCGCGAGCAAGACAAGCTGAAGTTGTTTGAAATGCACCCCACCGATATTCGAAACTTGGTGGCCAATGTTGAGGCCTTGCAAGCTGGTCGCCAAACCATGGTGATGAATGAAGATGGGTTTTTAGGATTGCCCAAATACCTGCCACCACCCACCCGCCGAGGCTTGGTGTTCATTGACCCGAGCTATGAAATCAAACTTGATTACGAGCGTGTAGTGGTGTCTGTGTCGACGGGCTTACAGCGATTTGCCACGGGCACTTTTGTGGTTTGGTACCCCATCATCCCGCGCCCACAAGCGCACAGCTTGCCACGCCATTTAACCAATTTGGCTCGTCAATCTAACCGGCCTTGGTTGCATGCCACTTTGCGCATACGCTCGGGGGCGCAACGCCCAGAGGCGGTCACAGGAGACCCTGTGAAGCGTTTAGGTTTGGTCGAAAGCGGTATCGTAGTAATCAACCCACCTTTCACCTTGAAAGAGGAGTTGGAAGCGGCTTTGCCCCAAATGGTGCAACTCATGGGGCAAGACAAACAGGCGGGATTTACGCTGACAACCGGTTAGCCAACCGATCGGTTGGCTAATTGATATACTGCTTTGACGCCCTGTTCACCATGGGCATTGGAGCTGCCCATGTACACACAGGCTTTGGACTTGAATCCCCCGCTGAGCAATGCCACTGTCGCCTCGACGGATACAGACAAACAAGCCCACTTTGAAGAAACCATCAACCGCGAAGGCAAGATAGAGCCGCGCGATTGGATGCCCGAGCATTACCGCAAAACGCTGGTACGCCAAATCAGCCAACACGCCCACAGCGAAATCGTGGGCATGCTGCCCGAAGGCAACTGGATCAGCCGCGCGCCCAGCTTGAAACGCAAAGCCATTCTGATTGCCAAAGTGCAAGACGAAGGCGGCCATGGTTTGTACCTGTACAGCGCTGCCGAAACCTTGGGCACCAGCCGCGACCAAATGCTCGATGCACTGCACACCGGCAAAGCCAAATACAGCTCCATCTTCAACTACCCCACCCTCACCTGGGCCGATGTTGGCGTGATCGGTTGGCTGGTCGATGGCGCGGCCATCATGAACCAAATACCGCTGTGCCGCTGCTCTTATGGGCCCTATGCCCGTGCCATGGTGCGCATTTGCAAAGAAGAGTCGTTTCACCAACGCCAAGGCTTTGAGTCACTGGTGGTGATGATGCAAGGCACACCCGAGCAACAAGCCATGGTGCAAGACGCGGTGAACCGCTGGTGGTGGAAATGCTTGGCGATGTTTGGCCCGCCTGACAGCGACAGCCCCAACTCTGCACAAAGCCAACGCTGGGGCATCAAGCGCATCAGCAACGATGACCTGCGCCAAAATTTTGTCGACGCCACCGTGCCGCAAGCCAAGATATTGGGCGTGAGCCTGCCCGACCCCGATTTGAAATGGAACGAAGAACGCCAACACCATGACTATGGCGCCATCGATTGGGATGAGTTTTGGGCCACGGTGAACGGTGATGGACCGTGCAACAAAGAACGTCTGGCCACCCGCGTCAAAGCCTGGGAAGACGGCGCTTGGGTGCGCCAGGCTGCACTGGCACATGCACGCAAACAACAAGCCCGCAACTTGAAGGAGGCCGCATGAGTACAACAACCTCACATGAATGGCCCCTGTGGGAAGTGTTTGTGCGCAGCAAGCAAGGCTTGGAACACCGTCATTGCGGCAGTCTTCACGCCAGTGACGCCAAACACGCCATGCAGATGGCGCGGGACGTCTACACCCGAAGACAAGAAGGCGTGAGCTTGTGGGTAGTGGCCTCTAGCCGACATACATGCCAGCGAACCGCACGACAAGGACGCTTTGTTCGAACCGGCTAGCGACAAAATTTTTCGCCACCCCAGCTTCTACGACATTCCTGACGAAGTTGGACACATGTGATGGATGAGCCGCAACTGCCTTTGCTGCTGCACTTGGCGGACAACTGCTTGGTCTTGGGTCAACGCAACGCTGAATGGTGTGGCCATGCGCCCGTATTGGAAGAAGACATCGCCTTGGCAAACCACAGCCTCGATTTGATTGGCCAATCGCGATTGCTTTACCAATATGCAGCCGAGTTAATGGGCAAAGGCGAAACCGAAGACAGCTTGGCTTACTTCCGAGATGCACCTGCATTTCGCAACTTCACCTTGCTGGAGTTGCCCCACCATGGGCCACTCGCGCCCAGTGGCAGCAGCCAACGCGATTTCGCCACCACCTTGGTGCGTAACTTTTTATACGGCGCTTGGGCGCTGGGCACATGGTCCAGCTTGGCGCAATGCAGTGATGCGCAACTTGCAGCGATTGCAGCCAAAGCCATCAAAGAAACCACTTACCACTGGCAATACGCTCAAGACTGGGTGATTCGCATGGGCGACGGCACCGATGAGTCGCAGCGACGCACCCAAGCTGCGCTGGAACACCTCATGCCGTACACGCAAGAATTTTGGATGCCTTTGGCACATGCGCAGGCTGCGCAAAATGTGGGGGTTGCACTGTCGGGTGCGCAGGCGCAAAGCGAATGGTCATCACGGATTGATGCGGTACTGCAGCAAGCTTGTTTGAAGCGCCCGCCCGATGGTGGCTTTGTGCCCAGTGGCAACCATGGCAGCCATTCAGAGCACTTGACTTACCTGTTGGGTGACATGCAAAGCTTGGTGCGTGCGCACCCTAAGGCAGTGTGGTGAGCCTGTCAATGCGTCCCGACATTGCGACTGTACATGCGGCACTTGACCAACTTTGCGACCCTGAAATACCAGTGGTGAGTTTGCGTGAAATGGGCATTTTGCGCGAGGTGTACATGTCAGACACAGGTGTTGAAGTTGTCATCACACCTACCTACAGCGGTTGTCCAGCGATGGAACAAATCCACGACGATATTTTGCAGAGTCTTCAGCAAATCGGTGTGCATGGTCAAGTTAAAACCCAACTTGCCCCTGCATGGACCACCGACTGGATGAGCGACAGCGCCAAAGAAAAATTGAGAGCTTATGGCATTGCCCCACCCAATTGCCAAAGCACAAACTCGTCACAGGTGGTGCGTTTCACCCGTCGCTTGCAAGATAACGTGATTGCATGCCCTCGCTGTGGTTCGAGTAATACCACCATCACCTCGGCGTTTGGATCCACGGCTTGTAAAGCATTGTGCAAGTGTTTGAATTGCCAAGAGCCTTTCGACTATTTCAAGCCCTACTGAATTTCCCATGAGCACCGTTTCCACTTTTCACAAGCTGCAAGTCTTGAGAATACGCACCGAGGGTTTAAATGGCAAAGCCATCACCCTGTATGTACCCAACGATTTGCGCCAGACCTTTTCTTTCAAGCCAGGTCAGTACGTGGTGGTACGTGCGAATATTGCAGGTCAATCTTGTCGCCGCAGCTACTCTGTTTGCAGTACGCCTGAACGTCTTCTTGCAACAGGTGAAGTTGAGATTGGCGTTCGGGCTGTAGCTGGTGGCGTGTTTTCTGTATGGGCCAACACCGAATTAGAAGCAGGCCAGAGCGTGGAGGCCATGCCACCAGAAGGCAGGTTTGTGTCCACACAAAACAATGCTCGCCACACCGTGTGCTTTGCAGCCGGTTCAGGCATCACACCTGTTTTGTCTTTGATTGCCAGTGGTCTTGCATCGAACTCGCATAGTCGCTACAGCTTGGTGTATGGCAACCAACGCATGCAAAGTGTGATGTTCAATGAAAGCCTGCAAGATCTGAAAGACAGCTACCCCCAACGCTTGTCGCTGATGCATGTACTGTCACGACAAGAGCAAGACATTGCCTTGTTGCAAGGTCGCATTGACGAAGACAAAGTGATGGCGCTTACCGGCACTGTTTTGCCTGCCTCGGACATAGATGAGGCATTTGTTTGTGGTCCTGCAGCCATGATGCAAGCCACTGTTGCAGGTCTGCAGCGTGCAGGCGTAGCAGCTGAGCGCATTCACAGCGAACATTTTGGTGACTTCAGCCTACAAGCCCAACCTGAGGCAAAACAGCGCCTAGTCGATGCCCGCGAAATTGACTTACACATCATTTGCAATGGCAAGCAACACAGTGTGCCTATGTCTGCAGAAGACAACCCCTTGGCTGCAGGTCTGCAAGCCGGTTTGGATTTGCCCTATTCCTGTCGTAACGGCGTGTGTTGCACC
>RFMX01000051.1 GCA_009927495.1 Betaproteobacteria bacterium | reverse complement strand
TGTGATCATGGAGACGGGTGTGGGTTCAGGCGCTGCGGAAGGTGCTACCTTGGGCGCGACGGCACCCACGGGAGCGGCCACAGCCACCACCGGTGCTTGCATAGGCGCAGACAAGGTGTGAATGGTTTCGCAAGCGGTCAAACAAGACAGCGCGGTGGCGGCGAGAGCAATTCGGTACATCATGGTTGGTTCCTCTGAATGGGTACAAGCTATGAATCGGCGCACAGTGGCGCTTCTTTAAGGCCTTTGTGGCTTTTAGTGGAATACTTTTGGCGACTTGTCCAAATTGCCTCTTGCGTCACAATGAGTACAAGCATGAAGTCACCCACTCATTTCATCGGTAACAGCCCGATTGCGCAAGCCCTGCGCCGCCTGATCTCCACCATTGCCAACTCCGCCGCCACGGTTCTCATCACGGGCGAAAGTGGCACGGGCAAGGAGTTGCTGGCGCGTTCTTTGCACGAACAATCAGACCGCTTGGGTGGCAGTTTTGTACCCATAAATTGCTCAGCCATTCCCAAAGAGTTACTAGAAAGTGAACTCTTCGGTCACCGCAAAGGCTCCTTCACCGGCGCAGTCGCCGACCGCATTGGCCGCTTCGAATTGGCGCATGGCGGTACCATCTTTTTAGATGAAATTGGCGACATGTCGCTGGACATGCAGGTCAAATTGCTGCGTGTGCTGCAAGAGCGGGTGATTGACCCTGTGGGCTCGACCCGGCAAGTTCCCATCGATGTTCGTGTCATTGCCGCCACACACCGCGATTTAGAAGCGGAAATTCAAGCCGGACGTTTCCGCGAAGATTTGTACTATCGGCTTAATGTGTTGCCTGTGGTCAGCCCCCCTCTGCGCGAACGCCCCCAAGACATTCCAGAGTTGCTGAATTTTTACGCTGCTCACTACAAAGCCCCGCATTCCCAAGCAATTCGTTTCAACCCCGCGTTTTTAGATGCCCTAGCGAATTACGCTTGGCCTGGCAATGTGCGTGAACTGACAAATTTGATGGACCGCTTCAGCACCTTGTACGCCGGACAAGAATTGGACATTCGTTCAATCCCTCCCAGTTTGCTGCCCAAGGGTTTGGTGCCAGTTCAAGAAAGCATGTTGCTGCAAATGGGGCCCTGCGTGTCGCAAGACATGACGCCGCCACCCGAGGTGCTGGCAGAGATGGGCGAGTTGTCTATGGTGGATCAACCCGAACCGCAAGACAACGAGATCGAGAGCATCATCATGTTGGCGCAAGGCATGCCGCATTTGCCGCCAGAAGGCATGTCGCTCAAAGACCGCTTGGCTGAAATTGAGCGCAACATCATTGAGCAAGCTTTGGAGCGCTCTCAAGGCAATGTTTCGCGAACCGCCAAGCTCCTCAACCTTCAGCGCACCACCTTGATCGAGAAGATCAACAAATACGACCTGCGAACCGCTTAAGGTTTATTTCGGGTCTTGGTTGAGCACCGTGATGCTCATGCGGCGGTTGCGAGGATCGAACTTGTCCTTGGGGTTGAACGGGTCAGTATCGGCCACACCCTCGATGCGCTTAAAGCGCTCTTCCTTGATGCCTTTTTTCTGCAGCACCTGACGAGTGGCTTCAGCCCGTTCTGCTGACAAGGACCAGTTATTGCGACCTTCGGCGTTTTGGAAAGGCACCGCATCGGTATGACCACGGATGGCCACCTGGTTGGGCATCCCCGCCAATGAGCCAGCCACTTCACCTATGAGCGCAGCAGCTTTGCCCTGCATGCCGGCTGCGCCACTGGGAAACATGGCGAAGTCAGCGTTGTCGATAATCTCAATACGTAAGCCGTCTTTGTCGCGGCTGATCGCGACTTTGTCTTTCAAGCTTTCGAACTTTTTGTTTTCCGACAGCTTGTCTTTGAG
>RFMX01000268.1 GCA_009927495.1 Betaproteobacteria bacterium | reverse complement strand
TGCGGTCATCAGCATCCAAAACCACAAAAATCCCGCGCAGCAGCGTTTGCTGGCGATTCGCGCCTCCAAGCTCGATGCCTACCGCGCTTTGACCGAACAGGTTTATGGCCAACAGATGGATGCCTCCACCACCGTGGCTGATATGACGGTGATGAACGACACCTTCCGCGCCCGTGTGGAAGGCGTGATTTACGGCGCTAATTTGGTCAGCATCACCCCCATCGGTGACGACACTTACGAGACCACGTTGTCGTTAGACCGCAATGCGGTGCAAGATTTGCGCACCTTGTACCTGACACAAATCGCTTCACGCCGCTAAGCCCCACACCTCTTAAAGGTTGATCGATATGCGCGCTCGCTTTGTTTGCTCTGCTGTGACAGCGCTGGTTTTGGCCAGCAGCCTGATGGCCTCTGTGTCTGCGCAGTCGCTGACCGCAGAAGAGCGCTTGGAGGCGATTCGCCAGTCGCTGGTTCAGCGCTCGCTTGAGGGTCCGACCCAAGTGCGCTCTACCCAATGGGTTGATGGCAACGGCGCTCTGCGTGAAAGCAACAGCTTTGTCACCGGCATGGAAGTGCGCGGTGTGCGTATCTTGGCCTATGGCCGCGACATGGACCAGCAGCCCACAGCCACAGGCATGCAACTGGATGGCAAAACCGCTTTGGCCCCCAGTTGTGTTTCTCCCGCCGTGGATGGCGGGGTCTGGCATCAGCTCAACTGGGAGCTGCGCTATGGGTCCCCCATGGCTGCGGGTCGCCGCTTTGAGGCCCAGTTAATCGGCCAACAATTTCGCCAACAGGCGTTTGCTGCCTCTCACCATGCTAAGTCTTGGCGTGTCAGCGAGCGCAAACTGCCTACAGACGGCTACGAGCAGCTATTGGTAGGTCAGGGCGAGCAGTTGGTGCCCTGGGTGTTGCGCCTGAATGTGTCGGCCAACAGTGACTCTTTTCCTGGTGCCAATGTGTATGACGTGAGTTGGGAGCTCATTGGCCGCGGCGCTGGACAAGACCCGGCTTTTCGTGGCTTCAAACAAATCAGCATCAATGTGCCGCGTACCGTGGGTATCGAATCCAAGCCTTTGTCGCCCTTGGTGGTGGCGCAAATTCAGGCGAGCATCCAAAGTTTTCAAGACGGCATGGAAAAAGTGCTGTCTTGCCAAGTGCCGCAGTTCCAAGTGTTGACGTTCAATTCGGGCAGCGTTCGCATCGCTGGTGGTGCCGCCAGTGGCATTCGCGTGGGCAGCCAAATGGTGTTGGCCGATCGCCTGAAATTGCCCCTTCGTGCCTTAGAACCCCGTGCCTTGGAGCGTATTGCCATGGCTGAGGTAGTGGCTGTGAGCGATTATTATGCGGAGCTTAAATTCACCGCAGGAACCAAATTTCCCGCGAATGCGCAATGGGTAGCCATTCCGCATACGCCTTGAATCTCAGGAGTGATTGACCATGTTGTATGCCAGCCCCCGAAAATTTGCCATGCCCTTAGCACTCGCTTGTGCCCTGATGTCTTCGGTCTGGGCGGCAGAGTCGCCACGCCAAGCGCCTTTGGAGTTGCCCAAAGAGTTCATGCCCGCAGAAGTCACGCCTGCGAAAAAGCCTATGTCCAAGTCCATCAAATTGGTCAAGGCTGATATGGCCCAAGACCCTGTGCCAGCCGCGACATCTGCGGTGGCCAAACCTGTGGCGCCGGCAAGCAAGCCGCTGCCAGAAGAGATGGTTGCCCCCGTTTGGAAAACCCACACTGTGGTGGCCGGTGACACCTTAGAGAAGCTGGTCAAAAAATACTATGGCGACAGTCCCCTGAAAGCCGAGGTCTTGCGTGACTGGGTGGTGGTTAACAACCCCAAGGCATTCACCAAAGTCAACACCAAAAAGCTGCAACCTGGTACGGTGCTGAACTTGGCTGACCAAGCCGAGCTGATTCACAAACTTATGCCCAATGCAGTTTCTAAAGTCCATGCCGAGCCCAACAGCCCGCCTGCCAACCCCTTGCCCGCGCCAGTGGGTGGTGCAGCGGCACACCAAGCTGGCAACTTCCAAGCGCTGGTTGAACCCAACAAACGCAACTGGGTGCGTTACCCCTGATCAGCACCCTTGATGCTTGGTCCTGATGTCATCAGTGCTGCCAGCCGGATTGGGCCTGTCCAGGCAGAGAACCGCACGGTCTGGGTGCAAACACCGCTAGCGCAGCAGCTAGGCCTGCGGGACGGACAAATTGTTCAAGCGACCGCAGAAGTTCGCGATCAGCGTGTGCGGCTTTGGTTAAAAGATTTCTTTTTTGAGCTACCCAATGGCTGGGTTTTGAAAGATGGGGACAAGCCGTTTTTACGTGTCAGCCACAACCCCGGCGGCTGGGGCTTTTTAATTCAAGCTTTTCCCAATGGCCAAGCCCCTGCGGCAACGGCCACGCCGGTGAACCAGTTGTTTGGCTTGAACCCTAGCTTGAACCCTGGCTTGAACCCTGGCTTGGCGCTGGCCGCAGAGGCGGCACAACCCGAACCGCAGTCCAACCGCGTGGGCATGTTGCTGATGCACCCGCCTGGCTTTGCAACGTTTTCAAAGTTGCTGAACGATGTGACGCAAGGCAGTTGGAGCAACCAAGCCGAGATCGGGCCGTGGTTGCAACGCCTGTTGCAGCAACGCAGTTCCATGGCGCAAATGAACCCTAGCATGTTGCGCAAAGCGGTGATGGGTCAAGCCCGCAGCATTGAAAATATCTTGTTGCAAGGCCAAGAGGGCGCGGACGAACCCAAGACCTTGTTGAAAACGTTGTTGGGCTTGCTCAGTGAGGAAGCAGCCAAACCGGTGGACAAAGACAGCTTGCGCCAACTGCAAGATGCCGCCACAGAATTTGAGGCCGCTCAAGCCCAGAGCGCACAAAAAATGCAGCAAGGCGAACTCTCCTTGCATGTCATCTTGCCGTTTGTCGATGCCGACCCTGTGGATTTGCATTTCCAACGCCCACCCCGTAAAAAGGGCCAAGAAGAGCCACCTTTGAGTGTGGACATCCATTCGCGCAGTCGGGTCCTGGGCGAGGTGTGGTTGAACACCCAAATCTCCAAAGGCAATGATGTCAATTTGGTGATGTGGGCCCTGCGCGGCGAAGTGGCGCATTTGGCGAAAGAGCGCTCCGGCGAGCTGGGGCTGGAGCTGGGCTCGGCAGGACTGCAGTTGCAGTCGTTTCAAATCTTCAACGCCCCACGTCCATCTGGCGCGGGTGAGTGAGTCCTCGGGCACCCGTGGCTCGGTCATCGATTTAAGGGCTTAAGACCATGAAAGCGCCCTTGGAAGCGGTTGCCCTTGAATACGGCAAACAAAAAACCCCCCGCGTGGTGGCCAAGGGCCAAGAAGAGTTGGCGCTGCGCATCATCACCGAGGCCAAGCGTCAAGGCATTTATGTGGCCGAAGACCCGCAGTTGCTGGCGCTGCTCAGCCGTCTCGATGTGGGGGAAGAGATCACGCAAGACATGTACACCGCTGTGGCGGTGATTTTGTCCTGGGTGTATTGGCTAAAAGGAATGCAGCCTGGCGACGATGCCAAGGACAAGCCTGAAACAGATCAGGCGGCGAAGACTGATTAAGCTTCGCTGTAGCCGCGCATACGGCGCAAGCGTTTGATTTGACCTAAGCGGTCATAGACCTCCACGGGGCTGGTGGGGTCGTTCACATTCAAGCTTTCCAAAGCGCCACGGATGGCGTCGAGTTTGCGCAAAATCAAAATCTCATTGCGCCTGTGCATATCGCGGCAGGTGACCATGCGGGTGCGAAACGGCGTCCACTCGGGGCCTAAGCGATCCGCATCCTCGGGCTGGCGTACGCCAGTGAGCTGGGTGAGATCGGCCAGGATATGGTTTTTTTCATTCAGCAGTTCTTCAAATGCGTCCAAGTCCTGCTCTTTGAGGGCATTGAATTCCTCGTCGAGCAAATCCACCAAGCGGTCTAACTGCACATCGGCGTAAGACACGGCTTGGTTTACTTCTACAGACGCTTGGGCATTCATGGCACAGTCCTTGTGGCGATCAGATCATTTTTTCCAACGCAACAAAGTTTTCGGCAATGCGACGTGGGTTGATCGGGTAGGCACCATCACGCAATGCAGCTTTGATGGATTCCACTTTGGCGCGGTCAAAGTCTGGCGTGTCTTTCACGCGTTGAGAGATATTGCTCAGGTTGACTGAATCACTGTTAGCAGCCGCTGACGCAGAAGCTGTTTTAGGTTCTGTAGCGCCGTCACTTTTGGCCGCAGTGGGCTTGGCGTCGAGTTTGGCCGCATTGGTGCGTGTCGCTGAAGCGTTGCCAATTCGGGCGTTGATAGAGAAGGGGTCAGACATGTTGAATCCTTAGTGTGAAGGTGACGGGATTATGTGAATCTCGACATGGGTAGTATCGACCCCAAATCTTGAGACTTGAGACCAACAAAGTAAAAAAGCGGACAAAGTTGAAAAGAAACATTTTGTACTCATTACAAGCCTCGTGCCGTGTTCATGCCGGTGACTACCGCTGACAATGATCGACCCGACTCAGGGTTTTTCAAGCGAATTTGGTCGCCCAAAGTACCGTCTTGCTGGGCTTCAGCCCTAACCGTGATCAAAAAGCCTTTGCCTTCACCCACTGCGACCAGCACTTGCTGACCGCGCTTGACCATGGTGGAGGACTTCAGGTCTTGTTGGCGCAAAGGGGTATTGGCTGGCAAGTCGCGCAGCAACTCCATATTGAGCATTTCGCGCTCATCGCCCACGAAACGGGTTTCATAAGCGGGAACCGGCAGATCGGTTTGTTTGAACATGCCAGCTTGCAAGGTGGTACCGCGCTTTAAGGTCTGTGTGCTGACCCAGACCGTGCGACTGACTTGGCCATTGTTATTGGCTTGGTTGATTTGGTTGCCCAAGGTGTTTTTCACCTGAACCATCACAAAGTGTTGCCACAAAGGCTGGGCGCAACGGGCTCTGACGCTTTGTTTGTTGCCAAAAGGCTGGTCAAACACGATGTCTTGGGTGCAGGCCTTGATGTTGATGCGGCTGTCCATGGGCAGGATGCTGACCAGGCTGGGATCGATTTTTTGGCTGTCGACCACGAATTGCTTGGCACCTGACTCCAAGGCAGGCCATGCGGTGGCAGGTGCGGGGGTATTTTGGGCTTGGGTCAAAGACACCACGCTGCCCAAGAGCACAGCCAGCAGCGCCAAGGCGCTTCGGGCCGGTTTGGGTACTGTCTGAAAGGTTCGGCACAGCATTTGCAAGATGGTCTCCAAGGGTGTGAAAGTTTTGACGTTTTAGCGTCATGTTTACACCCGATGCAAATTTGATGCCAACCGAGTTTCAACCCAGAGTCGAATGCAAAATGAACTTCAATGTTGATCCCAAAGCACTCGTTAGAACAACGTTTGTCAAGCCAAATGACGCGAACACTTCTGCGCGCAGCACCAGCTTGGCGTTGCCGGGCAGGGTGGGTTTTGCACAAACCTTGTCACAGCTTCAACAAAGGTCGGGTGTCAATTCCTCGACCATTTTGAACCCGCAGGTCAAAAGCGTGGCAGTTCAAGACGGTGACACCTTGAGCAACATCGTCAAAGACCATTTGGCTGAACTGGGCCGACCTGTGACCAACAGCGAGGCTTTGCGACTGTCTCAGGACGTGGCCCGAGCCAATGGCATCAGCAACCCCGACCGTATTTACCCAGGTCAGCGCCTGAACCTGAGTGTGTTGAGCCAGCCTGAACAGGCGACTCCCAACCTGTCGACCCAACAGGCTTTGCAAAGCAAGCGCTTGCAGGCAAACACTAACTTCCCTGCATTACCAGGTCAAAACCCAATTTTGCAAAAAACGTTGGACCGTGCGGTGGAGAAGGGCTATCTACCTGCGGAAGAAAAGCAGCAGGTTTACCAAAAGATATTGGGCATGGCGCGCCACTACCAGTTCGCGCCTGACGAC
>RFMX01000235.1 GCA_009927495.1 Betaproteobacteria bacterium | reverse complement strand
CCCACAGGCGTCAAGCTGTGCGAGGTGGGTTTGAAATAGTCGGCAATGCTTTTGCGTTGGTCGGCGTTGGACGCACCGAGCAACCACATCAACAAAAAGAACGCCATCATGGCGGTCATCATGTCGGCCAGCGCAATCTTCCAAGCACCACCGTGGGCACCGCCATGGCCATCTTGAATCTTCTTGATGATGATGACGGGCGCCAGCGCCTCGCCACCAGGCGCCGCCGCAGGCGCTTCGGGCGTCGTGGCTTCTGCAGGCGCGTCGTCGTTGACGTCGTCTGCTTTGGCCTCGGCGACAGCTGCTTCAGCCATGCTTATTTGCCTCGCATGCCGTCAAAGATTTCTCCAAATGACGGTTTATTGTGGTGGTTGATCACCGACCTGGCAGCCTCAATCACCAAAGGCATGGGGTGGCCATGCAAGTTGGCAACGATGAGTTGTTGCACGCATTTCAAAATTTCGGTGTCTTCTTCAATCACCTGACCAATGCGAATGGCGAATGGACCGGCCACACCGTAAGCCAACAACACACCCATGAAGGTACCCACCAGCGCTGAACCAATCAAGGCACCCAGCACAGGCGGGGGTTGGTCAATCGCGCCCATGGTTTTCACCACACCCAACACACAGGCCACAATGCCCAGCGCAGGCAAAGCGCCCTCCATACCCGCCCAAAAGGCTTGGTTCATCATTTCATGGTGGTGGTGGTTTTTGATGGAAGCGGTCATCACGTCTTCAACCGCATAAGGGCTTAAGTTGCCCGATGACACCACCATCAATCGAACGGTGTCGCAAATCATGTCTAGCAGTGCGTGGTCTTGAAGAATTGGCGGGTATTCAGCAAAAATCGCGCTGGACTCGGGGTTTTCAATGTGCGGCTCCAAGGCCACCGCGCCCTCGGCCTTGAGCGTTTTCAATATCTTGGACACCACCAAAATCACTGCCAGGTAATCTTCCTTATGGTACTTGGGACCTTTGAACACTTTGCCCATGGCACCAAAACCTGCACCGACACCAGCTTTGCTGTTTCCAATCATGGCGGCAGCAACAGCCGCACCAAAAATCTGGGCAAACTCCCAAGGCGCAGCCTTGATCACAGGCGTCATATCACCACCGTGGGCAACGAACACACCGAACACGGCGATCATCAAAACGACTAAACCTATTGCTGCCATTGCAAGCTCCAATTGTTAAAGCATGCTGACGCTCAAGCGCCAACATGCCTTGCAAAACCATCTCAAGATTAACTGATAAATGTGTCGACTTTAGCCGACAAATTTATCAATTTACAAATTCACGCCCAGAGGTGGTTCGCGGGATCAAAGCAGGCACGGATTCCCATGCACTGCGGATTTCAGTCATCAGGCCATGGATCTCATCCAAAGCCGCCAAGTCATTACGAGCGTTCACATGCAGCAAACGGCGCGTAATGTAGTTATAAAGTTCATTCAAATTGGTAGCCAACTCGCCACCTTTTTCAAAGTCCAAAGCACCTTGCAAACCCAACACAATGCGGCTGGCGCGGGCAATCGCTTTGCCTTTTTCGGCAATGTTGTTGTGCTGGATATGACCTTTGGTGGTCGCCAAGCTTTCAATCAAGCCATCAAACAGCATTTGAATGAGTTCGACATTGTTGGCTTTGGAAACGCCGGTGGTGACCTTGACGTCTCCGTAACTTTCAATGGCTCTGGAATTGGCTCGCATGATCAA
>RFMX01000339.1 GCA_009927495.1 Betaproteobacteria bacterium | reverse complement strand
TTTGGCTGGGGGCCAAAGACCCCAAGCGGGCCGACACGCCAAAGTTCAAAGGCACGCCGCCAATCAAAAAACCGGGGGTCAAGCCAGCTTGTTCCAGCACCCAGCTGAGCATGGCGGTGGTGGTGGTTTGCCGTGGGTGCCGGCGATGGCCAGCACATGGCGGCTTTGTCCCGGGGCATGCAACACATGGTCGCTCAGCCACTGGGGGCCGCTGGTGTAGGGCAAACCGGCTTCCAAAATGGCTTCCATCAACGGGTAGCGGGGTGAGCCATCGGCCAAGCGGGCACGAGACACCACATTGCCAATGACGAACATGTCGGGCTTCAAGGCCAGTTGGTCAGCGCTGTAGCCCTCGATCAGTTCGATACCCAAAGCACGCAGTTGGTCGCTCATCGGGGGGTAGACGCCGCTGTCGCAGCCGGTGACGCGGTGGCCTGCTTCGCGGGCCAAGGCGGCCAAGCCGCCCATGAAGGTGCCGCAGACGCCTAATATATGTATGTGCATGAGGTTCATTGTAAAAGTCTGTGCGGCACAATGCGCCCACCATGAATTCCATCGAAGCTGAAGAAATTGCTGCTACAGCAGCCCGACTCATCGTTGAGGAGGGTTTGGAATATGGCCCTGCCAAACGCCGCGCGGTGAAAGAGCTTGGCTTGCATTCCCGAGCAGCCTTGCCAAACAACGAACTCACAGAACAAGCAGTTCGTGAATACATAGCCATTTTTTGTGCTGACACACAGCCCATGGAGTTGGCTGCTTTGCGTGAACTGGCCTTGAAATGGATGCAGCGCGTACCCGAGTTCCGTCCCCACTTAAGCGGTGCGGTTTGGCGAGGCACCGCTACCCGCTTGTCCGACATCTACATTCAGTTGTTTTGCGACGATGCCAAATCGGCTGAACTTTTGCTGATTGACAAAGGCGTGCGCTACGAGGTGCATGCGGTGAGCGGCTTTAAAGGCGAAACCGTGGACGCCTTGAGCGTGAGGAGCCGCTGTGACGTTCTCAATGAAGAAATAGGTGTGCATTTCATGGTTTATGACTACGACGACTTGCGTGGCGCTTTGTTGCCAGACACCCATGGCCGTCCTTGGCGGGGGGATGCCGAGGCTGTGCGGCGGTTGGTAGACTCGACCCATGGATGATCCTCTGACTGTTACACCAAGGCGTTCATCGCGCCGGTTGCTTTTGGGCACCGCTGCCATGGCCGTGGTGGCTGGCGCTGCCTTTAACTGGGCCAGACTCAAGCCCAAGGCCTTGCCCCCTGAAGCTGCGCAAGCTTTATGGGCGGCTGAGTTTGACCAACCTAACGGCGAAGTTTTGCGTCTCTCCCAATTTCAAGGCAAGCCCTTGGTGCTGAATTTTTGGGCTACTTGGTGCACCCCCTGTGTTGAAGAAATGCCTTTATTGGAGGCCTTCTTTCAAGAAAACCAATCTAAAAGCTGGCAAGTTGTGGGATTGGCTATCGATCAACCCAGTGCCGTCAAGCGTTTTTTGAAACAAAACCCCGTAAACTACCCCATCGGATTTGCAGGTTTAGGCGGCACCGAGCTGGTGAAAACCTTGGGCAACTCTGAAGGTAGTTTGCCTTTTACACTGGTTTTGAATGCCCAAGGTGGACTGATCGTTCAAAAATTAGGAAAACTATCTAGTCAAGAAATGCGCGAATGGGTGTAAATTAAGACGCCTAATGACTTTGCCGTTATCTTTACAATGGCGCAACTTTAACCGCTGTTAAACACAGAAGACTACAAAATTCATGGACTTAAGAAAACTTAAAACATTGATCGACTTGGTCTCTGACTCCAATGTGTCGGAATTGGAAATCACCGAGGCAGAAGGCAAGGTACGCATTGTCAAAGGGCCTGTGGTTGGACCCATGATGGTCGCAGCGCCAGCGCCTGCACCCATGTCCGCCGCGCCCTTGGCTGCTTCGCCTGCCCCAACAGCGCCAGCCGCTATGTCCGAAGCCGAGCAAGCAGTCGCTGCCGGTCATGTGGTCAAGTCGCCAATGGTAGGTACTTTTTACGCTTCATCCAGCCCAGAGGCCAAGCCCTTTGTTCAAGTGGGCACTGTGGTGAAAGAGGGTGAAACCATTTGCATCATCGAAGCCATGAAAATTTTGAATGAAATTGAGGCTGATAAAAGCGGCACCATCACCCGCATCTTGGTCGACAACGGCCAAGCCGTGGAATACGGTCAGCCCTTGTTCCATATCGATTGATGCCCGCGCATGTTTAAAAAAATCTTGATCGCCAACCGCGGCGAAATCGCGCTGCGAATTCAGCGTGCGTGCAAAGAGCTGGGTGTGGAAGCGGTGGTGGTGTACTCCGAAGCCGATCGTGAAGCCAAGTATGTGAAGTTGGCCGAAGAGGCGGTGTGCATCGGTCCTGCCTCGTCCACCCTCAGTTACCTGAACATGCCGGCCATCATTTCGGCGGCAGAAGTCACGGATGCAGAGGCCATTCACCCAGGCTATGGCTTTTTAAGTGAAAACGCTGACTTTGCCGAACGGGTTGAAAAAAGTGGCTTTACCTTCATTGGCCCTACGCCTGAGTCCATACGCATGATGGGTGACAAGGTCTCAGCCAAGCAGGCCATGATCAAGGCGGGTGTGCCTTGTGTGCCAGGCTCTGAAGGCGAGTTGCCCGATGACCCCACCCAAATCCGCAGAATTGCCAAAACCATTGGCTACCCCGTGATCATCAAAGCCGCCGGTGGCGGTGGTGGTCGAGGTATGCGGGTGGTGCACAACGAAGCTGCACTTATCCATGCGGTGCAAACCACCAAGGCTGAAGCGGGTGCTGCCTTTGGCAACCCTGCGGTGTACATGGAAAAGTTTTTACAAAATCCCAGGCACATTGAAATCCAAATTCTGGCGGACAACTACAAAAACGCTATTTATTTGGGCGAACGAGACTGCTCCATGCAGCGTCGTCACCAAAAAGTCATTGAAGAAGCGCCAGCACCTGGCATTGCCCGCAAATTGATTGAACGCATTGGCGAGCGTTGTGTGGCGGCCTGCAAAAAAATGGGCTACCGTGGCGCTGGAACGTTTGAGTTTTTGTACGAAAACGGCGAGTTTTATTTCATTGAAATGAACACCCGTGTTCAAGTGGAACACCCTGTCACCGAGTTCATCACCGGCATTGACATTGTTAAAACCCAAATCATGACCGCTGCAGGGCAAAAACTGCCCTACACACAACGCCAAGTGGTGATCAAGGGCCATGCGATGGAGTGCCGTGTCAATGCCGAAGACCCCTTCAAATTCATACCCTCACCTGGGCGCATCACCATGTGGCACCCGCCTGGTGGGCCAGGTGTCAGGGTCGACTCTCACATCTACACCAATTACTTTGTTCCACCCCATTACGACTCGATGATTGGCAAAATCATTGTTCACGGAGATAACCGCGAACACGCTCTAGCGCGTATGCGAACAGCTTTGGGTGAAACGGTGGTGGAAGGCATTCAAACCAATATAGCTTTGCACCGCGAACTCATGATGGACCCAGGCTTTATTGCCGGCGGCACCAATATCCACTATTTGGAAGAGTGGTTGGTCGTGCGAGCGTCTGAAATCTGATGTTCGAGTTGATCCTGCTGTGCGCGCAAGACCAAGTCGAGACCATCAGTGAAGCTCTCTTGGCCTTTGATGCTTTGAGCGTCTCTGTTGAAGATGCTGATGCCCACACCGATCAAGAACAAGCTTTGTTTGGTGAACCTGGCATGCCTGCACCTGCTTCGGGATGGCTGCATTCACGGGTGGTGGCGCTCTTCGCTGAACAAGCTTTGGCTGAGCAAGCCGCTCAGCTATTGAAGATCCAAGATTTTTTTGACCATGCAAACATTGTTCGTATCGCTGAAGTGCCACCCCAAGATTGGGTGCGCTTAACCCAGTCGCAATTTGAACCGGTCGAAATCACCCCTGAGTTGTGGGTGGTTCCCACTTGGCATGAAGCACCTGCCCAAGCAAGCAAGGTGATTCGTTTAGACCCTGGTTTGGCTTTTGGAACTGGCACCCATCCCACCACGCGCATGAGCTTACGTTGGATTGCCCAGCATTTGGAACCTGCAAGTCGCGTACTGGATTACGGTTGTGGGTCGGGTATTTTGGCCATTGGCGCTGCCATGTGTGGTGCGCAAAGCGTGGACGCTGTGGACATCGATACCGACGCAGTGACATCAGCCCAAGCTAACGCAGCTGCCAATCACGTGCTTGTGAATACTGGTTTGCCTGATATGGCCCAAGGGGTTTATGACTTGGTGGTCGCTAATATTTTGGCCGCACCCTTGAAGGTGCTGGCTCCCTTGCTGTGTGGTCATGTACAGCAGGGTGGACACTTGATTTTGGCTGGTATTTTGAGCCGACAGGTTGAAGAGATACAACTCGCTTATGCCCCCTACATCCAACTCCAAGTCGCCGATACACAGGATGGTTGGGTGTTGATGGCGGCCTAAAATCGACATCTATGTCGATAGTCACCCTTTGTCCTCAGTGCAAGACCGCTTTTGCGATTCAAGCTGAGCATTACAGCGCAGCCGATGCATGGGTGCGTTGTGGTCGATGTGCCCATGTGTTTGAGGTCGATCAACATTTGTTTGAAATTGATCCCACACAAGGCGAAACCGAAACCCCAGTCAAAGAGTTACCCGTTGTGGATGCGCCTGTTGCTGCTCCTCCTATGCCTGAGGTTGCTGTGCCTCTAACTCCACCCGCATGGCAACCGGTCAGCCCGCCAAGCGCTGCATTGGCGGTGGTGGTAGCACTCCTGGCATCAGCCGTGTTGCTGGGGCAAGTACTTGTGTTTCAGCGCAATAAATTGGTGGCAATGAACCTCAGTGTGTCGCCATTTTTCAATTCAGTTTGTCAGGCCTTAGGCTGCCGAGTGGATTGGCCCAAAGAGCCCGATAAAGTCGCCATAGACAGCACCAACTTTAAACAACTCGCTGACGATCAATATTCCTTTACCTTATCAGTCAAAAATCAAGCTGCCTATTTTTTGGGTTCGCCCGCGCTTGAACTCACTCTCACCAACGATGAGGAAGGGGATGTGGTTCGCAAAGTGTGGTTGGCAGAAGAGTTAGACCTGCCAACTGTACTCAAGCCGCTGCGTTCTCAAACAGTGGAAATGGTTTTTTCTGTGGAAGAGCCGTTGGCTGGCAAAATTAGCGGTTACCGTGCCTTACTTTTTTACCCTTAACAAACATAGGATTTTTCATGGCAGCACTGATTTGCGGTTCTTTGGCTTTTGACACCATCATGCATTTTGAAGGACGCTTCAAAGAGCAAATTCTTGCTGAGCAGCTTCACATATTGAATGTATCTTTTCTGGTGCCCCGTTTGCAGCGCGATTTTGGTGGGTGTGCTGGAAATATCGCTTACAGCATGAAACTTTTGGGGGCCGAGCCTTTGCCCATGGCCACATTAGGAAACGACGGTGCCAGCTACCTACAACGCTTACACGACCTTGGCATTTCAACCACACACATCAAGACGATTGAGGACACCTACACAGCCCAAGCCATGATCATGACCGATTTGGATAACAACCAAATCACCGCCTTCCACCCTGGCGCCATGATGCAAGCCCATGCTTTGCATGTGGAGAAGCATCCGGATATACGTCTGGGCATCATCTCACCCGACGGGCGTGACGCGATGCTTTCACATGCGCAGCAGATGGCCGATGCAGGTATTCCTTTTGTCTTTGATCCCGGTCAAGGCTTGCCCATGTTCGATGGTCAAGAGCTGCGCCATTTCATTGAGTTGGCAACATGGGTCACAGTGAATGACTATGAAGGAAAAATGCTGAGTGACCGCACGGGTTGGAGTTCGGCCGAGATCTCTTCGCATTTGAAAGGCTTGATCGTGACCTTGGGCGCTCAGGGTTGTGAGGTTTGGCAGCAAGGCCATAAACAGATGGTGGATCCAGTGAAAGCCCAAGCTGTGGTCGATCCCACAGGATGCGGCGATGCATGGCGCGGCGCTTTGCTGTTCGGTTTAGAGCAAGGATGGGATTTGCTCAAGTGCGCCGAGCTAGGCAACCGAATGGGCGCTATCAAAATAGCCAGTCGCGGCCCTCAAAATTACCAGCTGACATAAAAAAACCCGGTGCATGCACCGGGTTGGGAGTGGGCGAAAGTCCCAAACTGAATCAGTTAGGGCTTTGACGCTGTCGGAAAAGGCCAAGCAGCTTGTGGGTTCAGCGTGGTTTGTGCCACATGTTGCACTGCTGAAGGCTTAGCTACGTGCGCAGCTGGTTTTGAGGCGGCTACTTTCTTAGCGATTGGTTTTTTTTTTGCAGCAACCTTTTTAGCAGGTGCTTTTTTCGCTACAGGCTTCTTAGCAGGTGCTTTTTTAGCGACTGGTTTTTTCTTCGCTACAGGCTTCTTAGCAGGTGCCTTTTTGGCAACCGGCTTTTTCTTAGCTGCTGGTTTTTTAGCAGGTGCTTTTTTAGCGACTGGTTTTTTCTTCGCTACAGGTTTCTTAGCAGCCACTTTTTTAGCGGCTGGTTTCTTAGCAACAGCTTTTTTTGCTGCTGGCTTCTTCTTTGCTGCTGGTTTTTTTGCAGCGGTTTTTTTTGCAGTTGCCATTAGATACTCCTAGATCAAGTTTTCAGATCGTTGGTTCAAAACACTTGGCCCTTTTTCAAAGCCAAGAGATTCATGGAACTGGACAGGTGTCCAATTCCATGAACAGGGTAAGTCCAAACACAGCTGAATTGTTGTAAGTCAGTCAGTGTTTGAACAAAGAGCTTATGCATGATGTCAATCAATCCCAAGACAGCGCGCCGCCGGTTTGGTACTCAATCACGCGTGTTTCAAAGAAATTGCGTTCCTTTTTCAAATCAATCATTTCACTCATCCAAGGAAATGGATTCTCTTCATTAGGGTACAAAGTCTCAAGGCCAATTTGGGTTGCTCTGCGATTGGCAATATAGCGCAAATAGCCTTTGAACATGGATGCGTTCATGCCCAGCACGCCACGAGGCATGGTGTCTTCTGCGTATCGGTACTCAAGTTCAACGGCTTGGTGAAACAGATCAATGATCTCTGCCTTGAACTCACTGGTCCACAAATGCGGATTTTCAAGTTTGATTTGGTTGATCAGATCGATACCGAAGTTGCAATGCATAGATTCATCGCGCAAGATGTACTGGTATTGTTCGGCAGCTCCCGTCATTTTATTTTGGCGACCTAAGGCCAAAATTTGGGTAAAGCCAACATAAAAGAACAGGCCTTCCATCAAACACGCGAACACAATAAGGGACTTGAGCAGGGTCTGGTCGGTCTCTGGGGTGCCCGTATGAAAATGGGGATCCATGATGGCAGCGATAAAGGGAATCAAGAACTCGTCTTTATTGCGAATGGATGGCACTTCGTTGTAAGCATTGAAGATTTCGCTTTCATCCAACCCCAAAGACTCCACAATGTACTGGTAGGCGTGGGTGTGAATAGCCTCCTCAAAGGCTTGCCGTAGCAAAAACTGCCTGCACTCGGGCGCGGTGATGTGACGGTAGGTACCCAGCACAATATTATTGGCCGCCAGTGAGTCTGCGGTCACAAAAAAACCTAAATTGCGCTTGATGATCCGTCGCTCATCTTCAGTCAGGCCATTAGGGTCTTTCCACAAGGCGATGTCGCGGGTCATATTGACCTCTTGCGGCATCCAGTGGTTGGCACAGGTGGCGAGGTATTTCTCCCACGCCCATTTGTACTTAAAGGGGACCAACTGGTTAACGTCGGTTTGACCATTGATGATGCGCTTGTCAGCAGCATTCACACGTCTAGTGTCGGCCGTTTGGGCAGGCGCAGAAGAAGCAGTGGATGGAGCGGTTGAAACAACGGCTCCATCGTCAAGAACCCGAGTAGTGGGGGTAGGCGAGGCAACCGCAGGAGGCGGAGAAACATTTCCTTGTAAAGGAACGGGCGACAGTGGCAGTACTTCTTCTTCCCAGGTCAACATAGTGGTGTGTCCATCATTCTGATTATCAATGGAGAAATGAGAAATTCACAGAATTCATTCACATTCCTCGCGGGCTTTGTTGTTGATTTGCGTCGACGCACACGGTTGTGAGCGCTTGGCAAACAGCATATGTTGTTATTGACAGGCCTCACAGGTGGGGTCCTCAATACCGCACACCTTGATGTCAGTTGCAGGTGCTTGCGATTGAACTTGTGCACGAGCACTTGCTGCAGCAATTTCCATGGCGCTTAGACCCGAGCCAGAGCCAGAGGCCACGGCGTTGTGCGAACCGGATTGGACCGTGGACTTTTCAACCTGTG
>RFMX01000348.1 GCA_009927495.1 Betaproteobacteria bacterium | reverse complement strand
TGGCGCTGGTGGTGCGCAAATAGTAGGTGGTTTTGAGACCACGCAACCATGCAAGTTTGTAGGTTTCGTCAAGTTTTTTACCTGATGCGCCGGCCATATAGATATTGAGGGATTGCGCTTGGTCTATCCATTTTTGACGACGTGCGGCAGCCTCGACCAGCCACTGTGTTTCCACTTCGAAGGCGGTTGCATACAAATCTTTGAGGTCTTGGGGAACACGGTCAATGGGCCGCAAAGAGCCGTCAAAGTGTTTGAGATCCATGACCATCACATCGTCCCACAGGCCAAGGCGTTTGAGATCCTTCACCAAATAAGCGTTGATGATCGTGAACTCGCCTGACAGATTGGATTTGACAGACAAGTTACCAAAGCAAGGTTCAATGGAAGCGTCAACGCCTACGATATTGGAGATGGTGGCCGTCGGCGCAATCGCGACACAGTTGGAGTTGCGCATACCGTCAGTCTTGATTTTTTGACGCAAGGCTTCCCAGTCCAAGGTGGTGGTGCGATCCGCTTCAATATAACCACCGCGGGCCTTTTCAAGCAGGTCCAGGGTGTCCAACGGGAGAATGCCTTGATCCCACAAGGACCCTTGGTAGGTGGAGTAACGACCACGCTCTTTGGCAAGCTCTGTGGACGCCCAGTAAGCGTAATAGCAAACAGCTTCCATGGAGCGATCGGCGAATTCAACCGCCGCTTTGGACGCATAAGGCACACGCATTTCATACAGACTGTCTTGAAAAGCCATGATGCCCATGCCAACAGGACGGTGTTTGAAGTTGGAGTCGCGGGCTTTTTTGACGGCGTAGTAGTTGATGTCGATCACGTTATCGAGCATACGCATGGCAGTATTGACTGTGCGCTTGAGTTTGTCGTGGTCTAGTTCTGGTCCATTTGCGCCTTGTTTAAGGTGTTGAATAAGGTTGACCGAGCCCAAGTTGCAAACAGCAGTTTCTGTGTCGCTGGTATTGAGGGTGATTTCAGTACACAGGTTGGAGGAATGCACCACGCCGACATGTTGCTGTGGTGAGCGCACATTGCAGGCGTCTTTAAAAGTAATCCAAGGATGGCCTGTTTCAAACAGCATGGTCAGCATCTTGCGCCACAGATCGGCAGCTTGCAAAGTCTTGGTTGGCTGAATCAGGCCTTGCTTGGCTTGTGTTTCATAGTTGGTGTATGCCTTCTCAAACTCACTGCCGAATTTATCGTGCAAGTCTGGTGTGGTTGAAGGAGAGAACAATGTCCACTCGCCTTTTTCCATCACGCGGCGCATGAACAGGTCGGGGATCCAGTTGGCGGTGTTCATATCGTGCGTACGGCGGCGATCGTCGCCGGTGTTTTTGCGCAGCTCGAGGAACTCTTCGATGTCCAGATGCCAAGTTTCCAAATAAGTACAGACCGCGCCTTTGCGCTTACCACCTTGGTTGACGGCCACTGCCGTGTCGTTGACCACTTTCAGGAAAGGCACAACGCCTTGTGACTCGCCGTTGGTGCCCTTGATGTGAGAACCCAAGGCACGCACACGAGACCAGTCGTTGCCCAAGCCGCCAGCGAATTTGGAGAGCAATGCGTTTTCTTTGATGGACTCGTAAATGCCGTCTAAATCATCAGGTACGGTAGTCAGGTAGCAGCTAGACAGCTGTGGACGCAAAGTACCGCTGTTGAAAAGAGTGGGTGTGCTGGACATGAAATCAAAAGAGGACAGCACTTCATAAAATTCAATTGCACGTTCTTCGCGGTTGACCTCACCCAAGGACAGGCCCATGGCGACGCGCATGAAAAAAGACTGAGGTAATTCGATGCGCTGCTTGCGTACATGCAGGAAATAGCGGTCATACAGGGTTTGCAGGCCTAAGTAGTCGAACTGAAGATCGCGCTCAGCTTTAAGCGCCTTGGCTAAGCGAGCCAAATCAAATTGCAGCAGACGGGCATCTAGGAGTTCATTGTCGACACCTTTTTTGATGCAGCTGGCGAAGTTGTCTACATAGTTTTGGGCCATTTCGGCTTGGGTAACTTCCTTGCCCCAGACTTCTTTGGCAATGGAATACATCAACAAGCGGGCTGTGGCGTAGGTGTAATCGGGTTCTTTTTCGATCAGCGTACGCGCCGCAAGCACTGACGCTTTGTGTACCTCTTCCATGGGAATGCCGTCGTAGAGGTTTCGCATGGTTTCATTGAGGATGGGTTTAGCTTGAATGTCTGCATTCAGACCTGCGCAAGCAGCTTCTACCAATCCACGCAGGCGCGCCATGTCGAGCACCATGCGTTTGCCTCCGTCGATCACATGCAACACGGGTTCGGAGGGGTTGGCTGGCTCTTTTTGAGCGGCGCGCTCTTGGGTTCTTCTTTCTCGGTACAAAACATAGGCACGCGCCACTTCGTGGTGACTGCCGCGCATGAGGCCGAGTTCAACTTGGTCTTGTACGTCTTCGATGTGGAAGGTGCCACCGCCTGGACGAGAGCGCATGAGAGCGCGCACAACGGCTTGGGTGAGTTGGTCAACGGTTTCACGTACGCTGGCGGAGGCGGCGCCTTGCGTGCCATGCACGGCCAAGAAAGCCTTCATCATGGCCACAGCAATTTTGGCTGGCTCAAAAGGAACCACTGCGCCATTGCGTCGAATGATTTGGTAGTTGCTTAGGTTGGTCTGAAGCGCAGAGGACTTGTTGGCGTCAGTCAAGTCAGCGGGGTTGACATAGTTGGTGCTGACTGCAGATGAGGAAGCAATTTGCATCTTGATTTAATTCCTGTTGTTCTGAATGCTTTGGTTAACGTATGAAATGTTGCTTGTTTCTGAGAACAAGCAAAAAACAAAATGTGACTACCCCACACTATATATGGGGTCGAAACTCTTTTCAACACACTACGTGTAGTGTTTGCGAAAAAAATGCGAATTCACTAAATTAAGCCAAGCTCTTCGGGAAAGTACGTAGCTTTCAGACCAACACCTTGTTGCAAATAGCGCCAAGAAAAACCCGCTCCCGGGTCTTTTTTCCGTTCTGGGGCGATATGTTCATGCCCTGCAATGAAAGAAATTGGGTATTGAGACAAGAGCATAGGCAAAAGCGAAATTAAACTTTCGTATTGGTATTGACTGAAAGCCTCTCCTTCTAAGCCTTCGAGTTCAATGCCGACAGAAAAGTCATTGCAATTGCTGCGTCCTGCGTAGGTTGACACACCGGCATGCCAAGCGCGTTGGTCACAACTGACGAACTGAATCAATTCGCCACCACGGCGAATCAAAAAATGCGCAGAAACTTTGACCCCACGCAGTTGTTCGAAATAAGGGTGACTGCCGTGGTCAAGGGTATTGGTGAAAAACTGTTCGATGGCGTCGCCACTGAACTGTCCTGGGGGCAAACTGATGGAGTGCAGCACCAGCAAATCGGTTGAAATACCTGTAGGTCTGGCTTCGAAGTTGGGCGAGGGAACGTGCTTGGCGAACCTGTACCAACCCTTGGACCAACAAGCGGACATATTGGCTAGCCTTCCTTGGCGTTACGGTGCGCTGTGCTGCAGTAAAAACCCAGTGAGCCCTCTAGGGCATCGGATTGGGGCAGATGCAAATCGCAATGCCCACATCGCACCATGTGTTGAGCCTTGTTCGCTTGGCTCGCATCATCCTGCGTGTTGTTGCTGTCACGGCGCTGCATTTTCAGCCACCAAATCACCAAGCCAATGAGGGCAAGCAGTAAGAGATATTTCATAGGACTTTGTGCAACAGCACTTCCAGCACAAAGCGCGACCCGACATAGGCCAGCAGCAACATGGCCGAACCCAAATACAGCAAGCGAATCGCTAAGGGGCCGCGCCACCCCCTGGCTTGACGTCCCCAAATCAGCAGCGCATAGGTAAGCCAAGCCATGATCGATAAAACAGTTTTGTGGTCCCAGCGCAAAGCGTTGTCTGGGCCATACAAACGCTCACCAAACAGAAGACCAGCAAAAAGGGTGGCTGTGAGCAGGAAAAAACCAATATGGACAAAGCGAAATGTGAGCCGCTCAAGGGTCATCAGGGGCAAGCCGGAGGGGTCAGCTTCAGCCAAGCGAATTTGACGCTCTGCTCGGTTCATCAAGCCTGCATGCACCACGGCAGCGGCAAATAAAGCATAGGAGGCCATGCCCAGTGCCCAGTGCAAAGGAAGCCACAACGAAGCCGCCGCATGTAAATCGTGTCCCGGGAAAAACAAAGGCAACAACACCGCCACCAAACCTGCACCTGAAAGCATCCAGCGGGTTTTCATTTGGGGAAACCAATGGTGTTCTAGTGTGTAGACCATCAGCACCAGCCATGCAGTAGCGGACAAAGCGGGGGCGAAACCAAAGCGAGGCGTCGTGTCGGGTTCGGGTATGAGGCTGGCCAAGACGCTCAGGCCATGAAAGAGAGAAATCACCCACAGGTAATTTCGACTTTGTTGGGGAGAAAGCCTGCCGCCTAAGAGCGCGCCCAGCGCATAAGCCAAAGCGGCTACCAAACCCCATACTGTGCTGAAGGTTGATGCGCTGAATACAATCATGCAGACAGTTTAGCGTCTTGCAGCCCTTCAAGGCGCATCCCCCCGATTTCTTTCAGGCATCAACCATGGCAACCGCCCTCAGCGACAAACTCTCCAAGCTGGTCAAACACATCAGCGGCCAAGCCCGTATCACCGAGGCCAATGTCAGCGACATGCTGCGCGAGGTTCGCATGGCGCTGCTAGAGGCCGACGTGGCTTTGCCGGTGGTGCGTGACTTCATCGCCCGGGTGAAAGACAAGGCCTTGGGGCAAGAGGTGTTGAGCTCGCTCACCCCCGGCCAAGTGTTGGTGAGCATTGTTCAAAAGGAATTGGCCGCCACCATGGGTGAGGGCGTGGCGGACCTCGATTTGGCTGCGCAACCGCCTGCTGTGATTTTGATGGCGGGCTTGCAAGGTGCCGGTAAAACCACCACCACCGCCAAATTGGCCAAGCACCTGATCAGCAAACGCAAAAAGAAAGTGCTGACGGTGTCAGCCGACGTTTACCGCCCGGCGGCGATTGAGCAATTGAAAACCGTCACTTCGCAGGCTGGCGCTGAATGGTTTGCCTCAGATGCCAGCCAAAAACCAGCTGACATTGTGTTGGCAGCCTTGGACTACGCGAAAAAACATTATTTCGATGTGTTGCTGGTGGACACCGCTGGTCGCTTGGCGATTGACGAAGCCTTGATGCAAGAGATCAAGGCACTGCACGCAGCGGTCAAGCCTGTTGAAACACTTTTTGTGGTGGACGCCATGATGGGTCAAGACGCGGTCAACACCGCCCGCGCCTTCAAAGATGCTTTGCCACTGACCGGCATTGTGCTGACCAAAACCGATGGCGATTCGCGTGGCGGTGCGGCCTTGTCGGTGCGCCAAATCACCGGTGTACCCATCAAGTTTGCGGGTACCAGCGAAAAAATTGATGGCTTAGAGGCCTTTGACGCCGAACGCCATGCCGGTCGTATTTTGGGCATGGGCGACATCGTCGCTTTGGTTGAGCAGGTGACGGCCAACATCGATATCGACGCCGCTCAAAAAATGGCCGCCAAGATGAAAAGCGGTGACGGTTTCGACCTCAACGATTTTTTAGCGCAAATCCAGCAGATGAAACAAATGGGTGGTTTGTCGAGTTTGATGGACAAATTGCCCAGTCAACTAAGTGCCAAGGCTGCATCGGTTGACTTTGACAAAGCCGAAAAAGACATCTTGAAAAAGCAGGGCATCATCCACAGCATGACCCCCAAAGAGCGGGCCAAACCCGACATCATCAAAGCCACGCGCAAACGCCGCATTGCAGCGGGTGCGGGGGTTCAGGTGCAGGAGGTCAACCGTTTGCTAAACGAGTTTGGCCAAATGCAAGACATGATGAAAAAAATGCGCGGCGGTGGCCTGATGAAGATGATGAAAAAACTCGGCGGCATGAAAGGCCTGCCCGGCATGGGCGGCGGCTTCCCCGGGATGCCGCGTTAGTCTTTCAACAGCACCTGGCCGCGCAGCGAGTGCGGCAGGGCCTCAGTGATGTGCACATCGATCATCTGACCCACCAAGCGTTGGCCGTTCGGGCCTGCATTGAAGTTGACGATGCGGTTGCACTCTGTGCGGCCCATCAGCTCGGCTGCGCTTTTGCGTGATGCGCCTTCCACCAAAATCCGCTGCACCGTGCCCACGCGGCTCTCACCAATGCGACGCACGTTGTCTTCCACC
>RFMX01000362.1 GCA_009927495.1 Betaproteobacteria bacterium | reverse complement strand
ATTTTCAAATTGAAAAAGAGCTGATGACCAACATCACGGGCTCCAAGAAAGTCATGGTGGTGCAACTCGCTGTCATGACCCACTACGACACCCGTGTGTTTGACAACATCAAAAAGCATGAGTTCGCACTGCGCTCAGCCATGCTCGACATCATGCGTCAATCCACCGAAGCCGAGGCCAACAAGCCTGAATTTCGCAAAGAACTCGCCGTCAAGCTCAAAGATGTGATGAACGCCATGCTTGAAGAATACGAAGACTTCGGCGGCATCGAAGAAGTCATGTTCACTTCCTTTGTGATGCAGTAACTCCCCCATGGCTACCCGACCCAACTTACTCAGTCCCGAAGAGCTCACGGCCTTGGCCGAGGGCTTGAAGGACGGATCGCTCGAATCGGACACCGGTTTCAACACCAAGGTCCGGGTGCGCAAACACGACCTGGCCAGCGAAAACAGCAGCTTGGGCGTGAATGTGTCGGCCATCGACATGATCAACGAGCGTTTCATCCGAATGTTTCGTTTGGGTTTGCTGGAAGTCTTGCGCACCACGCCCCGCGTGAACCCCACGCGTGTGCAAATTTTGAAGTTTGGCGACTACGTCAAAACCCTCAAAGCACCTTTGTCGGTGAACACCATCCGCATCAGCCCCATGCGTGGCAATTCGGTCATCATCATTGACCCCAATGTGATTTTCAGTTCACTGGACAGCTTTTTTGGTGGTTTTGGCAAAGGGGTTTCCGATCTGCCCCCAAGCCGCATGTTCACAGCCACGGAAACCGCATCATCCACATCATTCTCAGCGTGTTTTTTCGCTCTCTCAAAGAGGCTTGGAGCCCGATCTTAGAAATCGATTGCGAACAAGTCAGCGCCGAAATCAACCCCCAGTTTGCCCAAATTGCCGATGAAAACGACTTGGTTGTTCTCACCCGCTTTGACGCTGAAGCCACGGCATCTGGTGGTAAGGGATTCATGGACTTGGTCTACCCCTACGCCACCTTGAAGCCCTTGCGCGACTTGCTGCGCAACCGCGTCTCCACCAGCGATGGCAACGAAGAATCCGACAAAATTTGGCGCGAAGACTTGGCGGTCGCCGTTGGCGACTCAGAACTCGATGTACGCGTGATGATGGGCGATATCAAAACCACGCTCTACCATCTGCAAAACATGAAGGAAGGCGATATGCTTTTCTTCAAGAAACCCGACCAGGCGCAATTCCTGGCCAACGGCGTCCCCACCTTTGGGGTCAATATCGGCACGCGTGGCTCCAATGTGGCTGTGCGGGTTGAAAAACAAATTGTCCCCGGACAGCTTTGAGACAGGAAAGCACCATGAACGACACCACCGAAACCCAAGACGAAACGCCTCCCACATCAGATGAGTTTCAAGTCAGCCAGCCCGGTAATATCAATCCGGAAGTGCTGCAAAACATCTCGGTCACTCTCTCCATTGAAGTAGGACGCACCAACATCAAGATCAAAGATTTGATGCGCCTTACCCAAGGCAGCGTGGTTGAACTCGACCGCATTGCCGGTGAACCGCTAGACCTGTTGGTGAATGAAACTGTGGTGGCGCAAGGCGAGGTGGTGTTGGTCAATGACCGCTATGGCATACGACTCACCCGAGTCGTACCCTCCACCGATCGCCTGCAATCGCTCTAAATTAACCGCCTGCTGAAATCTTGCGACCGTTCAAGGACTGAACGGGGCGAGCATTGAGCTTGAAGGGGAATTTTGCCAACTGTTGCTTGGAAATATCCACAGGCGTCTTCAAGATGTAGAAATGCACACCCTCGGTACAAGGGGGTGTTGTCAATGAGCCTTCATAGTTATAGAAAGCCATTTCCTTGGGCAGCATGCTGCCAGGGTTGAAAGTCACCTTGGGTGGCAAAAACTCCTCGCCCTCTTTGGGAGGCAAATTCGCCCACAGGGTTTTGATCGCTGCGCTGTCCTTGCCCTCGTTCAGCATGACACCAATCACTGCCAGCTTGCCTTCTTTGCTTTTGTGAACAAAGTGGGCCACCATGCTGGCATTCTTACCATCGATTTGCTCTTCGGAGGGACGGTGGAAGTGGAATTGCAGCAAATCGAAGCTCTCTTTGCCAATCGTCAAGGTGCTTCCAGGCTCGATATTGACTTGAATGGTGTGGCCGTTATTGAGCATTTTCAGCGGGCCTTCCTTGTAGTCCACGCTTAAAGTGTCTTTGGACTTTTCAAAAGGTCCGATGATGTTCAAAGGTGACTGTTTCTTGCCCTTGCCGCAAACAGGAAAAGCGTCTCCCCAGTGCTCAGGGCCGTTGTCGCCTTCGTAGCCCCAATGGACTGCGTGGGCTTTGTCGTCTTTCTTGGCGTTGGCATCTTTGCTGTCGGCCTCTTTGTCGGTAGATTTTTTACATTCCGACAACACTTTGACTTTTTGACCCGCAGCGGCCAAGGCGTTTTGCGCCGCGCAAACGGTTTGTAAGCGGTTGCTCCATTCGGCCATTTCCAAGGCCTTTTGGTAAGCGGCGATGGTGTCAGGGTCTTGGGCACCTTTGGTCAGCAAGCGCAGGGACGCCATACCCACTTGGCGCTCAGCACTCAAGCTCTTCTGGGCTTTGTATAAAAGCTCTACGTCTTGCAACACCACGCCATTGGCGAAGGCAGACTTCAAAGCTTCCAATTCCTGAACAGATGTATTTTCAGTCTCATCTTTGGGCTCCTGAGAAGCGGCGGCCTCTTCATGAACTTTTTCTAGAGACTCTTTGGCTTCGTCAAGTTGCTCGCTCAACTCTGCAACTTGCTCATTCAAATGTTTTTTTGCGGAAAAATTCCAGTACGCCAGCGCTGCGGTAGCAACCAGACAAATTCCCAGCAAAATTTCCAGGATCAGACGCAAATATTTTTTCATGGCTACTCAAAAAGGTTTTTGAAAAGAAATCCGGTTCAGGCGCGATTCTCGCCCAAGATGCTATGGGTCATATCGGTTTGAACAGGGCATGACTTTAATTTTTAGGTATAAAAATACTGCCAAATTATTCATATTACATTTCCAAAGTGCTTTTACAGCTTTCGCTGCATCACTTCAAGCCCGCACAAATACTGTCACCAAGGCTTGTTCCCCCACTTGCCGACTCCAATGCCCATGCACCTGTGGATCGAACACCGCGCCTTCAGGCAGCAAATCGGCCGAAAAAAAATGCTGACCCGGTCCAAACACCTTGGATGAGCCGTCTTGCAAACCAATCTCCATCTGGCCTTGCAAGATGAACACCCACTGCGGGTGGCTGCTGACATGGAACTCGCTCCTGAAGCCCACCGGGCTTTCGCGAAGTTGCAAGCCTTGGGTCGGCAGCAAAGCGCTCAAGCGGGCTTGCGGTGTGCCTTGGTCCAAAGGGATGGCCTCGTCGCGAAAGCGGGCACGGCCATCAGTGTCGGTGAATAAAACGATACGGGTGAATGACATCATGATGACATCATAAAGAACCAGCTGGCTACAATCTGCCCTCCTTTCACAGCCTCTGGATCTACACCATGACTCGCTGCACATTTCTCAAGGCTCAAGCATGAGCCGCAAAGTTTTCATCAAAACCTTTGGCTGCCAAATGAACGAGTACGACTCGGACAAGATGGCTGACGTCTTGGGCGCCGCCCAAGGCTACGAACAAACCCAAGACATCGACGAAGCCGACCTCGTGGTGTTCAACACCTGCTCGGTGCGTGAAAAAGCCCAAGAAAAAGTCTTCTCAGACTTGGGGCGTGTGAAACACCTGAAGCAAAAAGGTGTGCAAATTGCGGTGGGCGGCTGTGTGGCCAGCCAAGAAGGCGAGGCCATCATCGCCCGTGCGCCTTATGTGGACGTGGTGTTCGGGCCGCAAACCTTGCACCGGTTGCCTGAGCTGTTGAACCAACGCGCCGCTTTGAAAAAGCCGCAGGTCGACATCAGCTTTCCCGAAATTGAAAAGTTCGACCACCTGCCGCCTGCGCGAGTAGATGGTGCCTCTGCCTTCGTGTCCATCATGGAGGGCTGCTCCAAGTACTGCAGTTACTGCGTGGTGCCCTACACCCGCGGCGAAGAAATCAACCGCCCCTTGGACGATGTGCTGACCGAAGTGGCTGGCCTCACCGCGCAAGGCGTGAAAGAAATCACGCTGTTGGGACAAAACGTGAATGCCTACCGCGGCAACATGGGCAACTCCGCAGAGATTGCCGACTTTGCGCTGTTGATCGAGTACATCGCCGAGATTCCAGGCGTGGAACGTATCCGTTACACCACCAGCCACCCGAATGAATTCACGCAACGCTTGATTGATGTCTATGGCAAGGTGCCGCAGTTGGTCAGTCATTTGCACTTGCCAGTGCAACACGGCTCGGACCGTATCTTGATGGCGATGAAGCGCGGCTATACCGCCATGGAATACAAAAGCACCATCCGTAAACTGCGTGCGGTGCGCTCTGATATTTCCATGAGTTCT
>RFMX01000229.1 GCA_009927495.1 Betaproteobacteria bacterium | reverse complement strand
TCCTGGCTCCACCGAGGTAAACCTCTTGGGCGGGGCGCTGTCGCGTCCCTCCTTCGGCACCCAGTCGGGCGAGGACTTTGCCGCGTTTTTGCGCCAACAAATTGCCTCGCTGCAGACGCCTCAACGGCAAGAGCTTGCCGCAGAGAGCGCAGACAAACTCGCTAAAGCCAGTCCTCCAAGCATCGCTACCAAAGGCGTGTTAGAGCAGCAAGCTTTGCGCCAAGCTTTCCATCCAAATCAATATTTACATGCCAAAACACCCGGCTCCAAAGGCATGGGTGTGCTGGCCCCAGGCGGGCATTTCGCCAAACAGCTGCCACCAGCCCAGCCCCATGAAGCGAAATCCAACATGGCTGAGGATGAGCGCCCTAAATCACCCGTTGCGGCCAAGGATTCGGCTCAGCCAAGCCAGCAAGCAGACACTGTCACGCAAAGGGCCAGCCAGTCAGATGAACTTGCATCGCAAAAAAATCAAAGCTTAGAGGAATCCAATGCCTTGGATTCCCAAGAGGGACTAGCCTTGCAGTCGATTATCTTGAGTCCTGAGGTCGAGATCATCACGGTGGCACAACCGGCCCCCAGCGACAAAAGTTTGACCGATTTTGCTTTGGCCATGGGCTTAGACGCTTCACAAATCAAAGCTCTGCTAGGTGATGACGCGGCTGCTGAGGTGCAAGCCACCGCGCCAGCAACCACCACACAACAAATCTTGGCGATGAACACCCTGCCCAGTTTGGGCTTGAATAACCCGCTCACAAGCGCTGCCCCAGCCCTGAGCGACGTCACCATCAACACTTTAAATTCCTACAGTACCCCTGCCCAAGTGGCAGTTGGTACACAAGTGGTTCTTAGCCAAGCCCTGCCCCTTGCAAGCGAAGTGACCACAGAAGCGATGAAACCCATCGGGCTGGAAGTCCAGTGGAGTTCCGCCTCAGCAGATTTGGCAGCCAACAAACAACTTACCCCGACCTTCAACCTGAGCCAAGCTGTCGTTGCCCAAGTGACAGAAACGCCAGACAACATCAGCACCTTGGCGGTGTTGTCCATGATGGACGCTGATTTGCGACCAGAAGACATTGACCGCTTGAAGGAAGAGTTCGACAAACTCAGTGCCATCGATGACAGCAGCACCTCGCCAGAGGGCACCTCAGGTGGCAATGTGGCCAACAACCGTGCTGCTTCGCCAACCAGCACCTCTGCTGCCCAGACCCTGAAAAATCATCCTGACATGGCGCAGACATTTGAAAAACTCAGTCAAAAGTTAGCCACAGAGTTGGCCAGCCGCATGAATGACCAACTCAACGCCGGTGAATGGAAGATGAAATTCGCCCTCAAGCCCGCCAGTTTGGGCTTGGTCGATGTACAACTTGAGATGCGTGATGGACAATTAAGTGCTCAATTCCAAGCCGAGAACGGCTTGACCAAAGACTTGATTCAAAATGGCAGTGCCCGATTGAAAGAAGCTTTGGCTGAACTTGGCATGAACAATGCATATGTTTCGGTAGGACAGGATAACCGTCAGTCGTCGCAAGGTGGCTCGGGACAATCTGGTCAACGCCAAGCCGCAGCGGACAATCGTGTCACACTCGGCGTAAACGGCGTAGCCGAAGAAGAAAACGCAGCAACACCAGCGCGTCACAGCAACAGTGCTTTGTTTGACACTTTTGCATGACGACACAATGAATGAAAGAGGAGTAAATCATGGCATCAGCAGCACCTGAAGCAACCCCTGAAGAGGGTTCAGAAGAACCGAAAAAGAAAAAACCGATATTGCTGATCGCTGGTATTGCAGTGGTCGCCATCGTTGTGATGGTCGCCGTGGCCTTTGGTACTTTGTATTTCTCTGGTTTTTACGAGAAAAAAGCCGAACTCGCTGCCATGGACAAGCTTGAAGAGCTGGAAGCCGCCGCTACCAAGGCCAAGGACGAAGCGCCTTCCAAGTTAAAGAAAGAAGCGCCTGAAGCCACCCGCTTTGAAAAGAACT
>RFMX01000450.1 GCA_009927495.1 Betaproteobacteria bacterium | reverse complement strand
TTCATGCAACACTCCTAGCTGTTTTGAAAATAGCCTCCGGTGCGACTTGCAACTGCACACGCAGTTTTTTCACGACCGACGACAAAATCTGACTGATGCGAGATTCACTCACCTCTAAAACTTCGCCGATTTCCTTGAGGTTGAGCTCTTCCACGTAATAAAGCTGCATGACCAACTGCTCGCGTTCGGGCAGCTTGCCAATGGCGTTGGTGACCGCGTCCATGAACTCGGCCTCCTCCACCATCACATCCGGCTGGTGCGAGGCGTCGTCGGCAATGCTCATCACTTCTTCGGTCACCACTTCCAAGGAATAGGTTTCAAAGCGACGTGCTTTGCCGCGTTCTTTTTGGAAGTCGTCCAGTTCTTTGCCCATGTACTCGGCCATTTCGGCTTGGGTGGGCGCACGGCCCAACTCGGCAGATAAAACGTGCAGGCTTTCGTTGTGTTCTTTGTTAAAAGCTACAGCTGAACGTGGCAAAAACGACAAGCGACGCACCTCGTCGAGCATGGCGCCACGCACACGGCTGTGGGCAAAATTTTCAAAATCCACGCCCTTGCTGGCGTCAAACACCCGTGAGGCTTCCAGTAAACCCATCATCCCCACTTGAATCAACTCATCGAGCTCCATATAGGCGGGAACACGTGCCTTCAAGTGCAAAGCCACCCGCTTGACCAAGCCAAGATGGCCTAACACCAGCTCCTCGCCTTGCGGGCGAGACTGCTGGTACATCTTCATTGGGGAGATAGGTCTCATGTACTCTTCGTATTGCTTTGCAGCAAACGCTCCATGAAAAACTGCAAGCCGCCCGACGGATGGTCGATGGGTCGCAACTGGGTGGATAACTCGGCCAATCGGCGGAAATCCCGCGCAGCGGCTGTGCCGGGCGCCAACTCCATGACCGATTGGTATTTTTTCAACGCTGCCAACACCATTTCATCGTTTTCGATGGACGTGAGATAGTGAATCGACTCGCCCAAGAAGCGCACACAAACGTCATTCAAACGCTGGTAGAGCTTCCATCCTTGGGTTTGCGTGTCCACCAAATTGGGCACCAGGTAAATTTCATCCAGCTTCATTTCCTGCGTCAGCACTTTGATGGTGCCGTAAGCGTCAGCGATGGATGAGGGGTCGTCTTGCACCACGATGAAGCGGCGCTGGCAAGCTGCCAAAAACGCTAAAACTGAGGGAGAAATACCGGCGGCCACGTCGACGATGAGGTAGTCAATTTTTTTACCCAAGTTGCTGAACGCCTGCACGATGCTGGCCGCTTGCAACTGGCTGAGGGCCGCGAGTTCTTGCACACCCGAAGCACCCGGGATGAGCTGAATACCTTGACGGGTGGTGATGGTGATTTCTTCGAGGGTTTTTTGACCCGCCAAGAAATGGCTGAGGTTGTATTCAGCCCTTGCACCCAAAGCGATTTGCGCGTTGGCCAGCCCTAAGTCGGCGTCAAACAACATGACATCGTGGCCGCGTTGGGCCAAGGCAACCGCCAAGTTGATCGATACGGTGGTCTTGCCCACGCCGCCCTTGCCGCTGGCAATGCCGATGACCTCGGTGGTTTTGTTGTTACTCATGGGTAGACCTTGTGTGTTGCGCGGCCAGACGCGAAATTCTGGCAGAAGCCATGGCCAGTGTGCTGCTCATGTCTTCTTGGGGAGCGTCGGTATAACCCAGCGACAAATTCGCCAGTGCCACGGTGACCAATTCCTCGGCCTGCATTTGCACTGACCATTCGCTGATGCGTTCGCCGCGGCTGGCGCCACTCACGCCCACATGGCCTTCGGTCAGGACCTGAATCAGGGCCCAAGGCTGGCTGGCTTCATCCAATTTAGAAATCATCAGGCTTTGCCATTGAATATGCGGGGTTGAAAGCACTCTGCGCAATGAAGACTGAGAGGCATCGGCGGGAAGAACCACATGGAATTGTGCCTCTTTGCAAATGGCGGCAATTTCACTGACTCGCTCGGCCATTTGAACACCGGGGGTGTCGATGATGATGAACTTGCGCTGACCGTGTTCTTCCAGCAAAAGTTTCAAGGTGGTGACGTTGGTGGCACGGAAGCAATCGACGCCTGACTGGGCGCTGAGCAACTGGGCTTGGTTCCAAGCACCAGCACGCTGGTCGCTGTAACTGATGACCGCGACTTGCTCGCTGCCCCAGTTGACGCTGGCATATTGAGCTAAGCGAGCCACCATCAAGGATTTGCCAGCACCTGAAGGACCTGCGAGGACATGCACGCCTTGATCTGGTGCTGTGACGCTGCTGTGTTGCATGGAATGGCACAGCTGGCGGCGAATTTCGTCCATCGCTGGTTCGACATCTTCAAAACTTTGGATGCTGTCAATCAGCAAGGCGCGTAAGGCCACCGGTATGGCGGCCTCTTGCAAGGCGTTGCGCAAAGGCATGAGGTTGCGGGCCAAACCCGTGCCTTGCCAAGCCATTTGCTGGCTGAGCTTGAATTCTTTGCGCAAGGTGGCGAGTTCTTCACGCACCATTTCAACGATTTCACGCCCACGCAATGCATCACGCTCTTCGACCATGGGCACGGCGGGCGCAGCGATTTGCACTGTGAAGGCTTCTTCTTGGGCTTTTTTCAGCGCAGCGGCTGGCACAAAACCAGGAACATCTTCCTTGGTCGGCTTGGCTGGGCGTTTTTGTATGGTGTCATGGAGTACTTTGCCAAAAGTGGCCGGTTCGGGCTGCTCGGTTGGCACAGCAACAGGCTCTTTGCTGACGGGTGCGGAAGCCAAACTGTAGGTTTTTTCGGTAGGGACAAAGGTTTCTGCCAAGGCAAGTTCGGCATTCATGGGTTCCACATCAACCGCCACGATCAATTCGGTTTTGCCTCTGACCTTGCTGGTAGAGATGACAAGCACGTCGGGGCCGTACAAGGCAACTGCCTTCTCGTTGGCCGCCCGGGTGTCACGGGCAATGATTCGCTTGAGTTCCATGGTGTTTCTCGTTGGTCAAATAAAAGGTTGAATTAGCTGCGGTTGTTAGCGTTCACTGTGTGAATCACTTTGACAGCTTGGTCATCTGGAATTTCGCTGTAGGACAACACCGTCAAATCGCTGACGCGAAAACGAACGGCCTTGGACAGCCAGCTGCGAATCAAGGGCGAGACCACCAAGACGGCCGCATGGCCTTCGTCTTCCATGGCCCGCGCACCCATACGCAGTGCATTGAACAGGTTTTCGGCCAAACTGGGCTCCAAAACCACGGGTTGGCCGGGCTGGCTTTGCTGCAATACGTTGTGCAGCAGTTGCTCCAAGCCAGGCTCCAAAGTCATCACGGACAAATTGCTGGACTCGTCGACCAAACTTTGCATGATCATGCGACCGAGCTTGGGACGTACATAAGCGGCGAGTTGCTCGGGGTCGGTGCTGCGGGCACTGGCCTCGGTCAGCGATTCGGCGATCGAGCGCATGTCGCGGATCGACACGCCTTCGTTCAACAAATGTTGCAGCACGCGGGTGACCACACCCAGCGACAGCTTGCCCGGCACCAACTCTTCCACCAGTTTGGGCGACTTGGCAGACAGTTTGTCCAGCAATTGCTGAACTTCATCGTGGCTCAGCAAATCAGCCGAGTTTTCGCGCAAGACTTTATTCAAATGGGTGGCGATGGCGGTGCTGGCGTCAACCACGGTGTAGCCCAAGGTACGCGCCAAATCGCGTTGAGAAGACTCGATCCACACGGCTTCCAAACCAAACGCGGGTTCGCGGGTGGGCGTGCCTTGCAGTTCGCCATAGACCTGGCCAGGGTTGATGGCCAATTCGCGGCCCACTTTGATTTCGCCTTTGCCACGTACCACGCCCTTCAACACAATGTTGTAAGAGTCGGGGTCGATGTTCAAGTCGTCGCGGATACGCACGGGTTGCACCAAAAAGCCTAACTCTGCAGACAATTTTTTACGCACGCCTTTGACACGGCTCATCAATTCGCCACCGGTTTCAGTGTTCACCAAAGGAATCAAACCGTAGCCAATTTCCAAACCAATCAAGTCCACTTGATCGACATCGTCCCAATCCAAATCTTTGGTGGACTCGGTGGTGGCTGCGGCTTGCGCCTCGGCCACTTGAACCGCTTCTTCCTCAACCTCGCTGCGAATCACCAACAG
>RFMX01000299.1 GCA_009927495.1 Betaproteobacteria bacterium | reverse complement strand
TTGTCCACCCAGCACAGCCCCGACCAATCCGAGTCACAAACCAAGATGAAAGCGTCTTTCAATGAGGCCATCATTGAAGAAATCATCAAGCCCGTGTTACCCAAAGAGTGGCTGATTGACACCAAGTACCTGATCAACCCCACCGGCCGTTTTGTGGTGGGTGGCCCGCAGGGCGACTGTGGCCTGACCGGTCGCAAATCATTGTCGACACCTACGGCGGCGCTTGCCCCCATGGTGGTGGTGCGTTCTCGGGCAAAGACCCCTCCAAGGTCGACCGCTCAGCCGCGTATGCCGCACGTTATGTCGCCAAAAACGTGGTGGCTGCCGGTTTGGCCACCCAGTGCCAAGTGCAAGTGGCTTATGCGATTGGCGTGGCCCGCCCCATGAACATCACCATCAACACCCACGGCACGGGCGTCATTGCTGACGACAAAATCGCCGCGTTGGTGAACGAGCATTTCGACCTGCGCCCCAAAGGCATCATCCAAATGCTGGACCTGCTGCGCCCCATCTATGAGAAGACCGCCGCTTACGGCCACTTTGGCCGCAACGAACCCGATTTCACTTGGGAAAAAACCGACCGCGCTGCAGCCCTCAAAGCTGCTGCAGGTTTGAAATAAAACTTAGTTGAGGCTTAAACCGTACTGACGGCACAGCGCCTCGCGCTGACCTGGCGCGAAATTGATACGCGCTGGGTCATTTTCTACGGCACGCAAAAGCCTTGGGTTCATCACCGCAAACCACACAGGCGGCACATAGGCCAGCAAGAACATGCCCGCATAACCGCTGGGCAATTGCGGCGCATCGTCAAAATGCCGCAGGGCTTGGTAGCGCCTGGCCGCATGCGCATGGTGGTCGGCATGGCGTTGTAAATGGAAGAGCATCCAGTTGGACGCAACGTGGTTGCTGTTCCATGAGTGGCGCGGCTGACAACGCTCGTAATAGCCGTCGCTTTGCAGCAAACGCAGCAAGCCGTAATGCTCCACGTAGTTGGCTGAGGTGAGCTGGAAATTGGTCCAAATGGACGCAGCCAACAAGAACAGCAACACCTGCCAACCCAGCCACAGCAGCAACAGCGCCCAAAGCGCCAAGGTGATGGCCAGGCCCTGCAAGATTTGGTTTTGTAAGCTCCACACTGACAACCCCTGATCGCGCAGCCGCTGCGACTCCAAACGCCAAGCTCGCACAGCACCGCCGGGCATTTCACGCCAGACAAAGCGCCAAATCGATTCACCCATGCGGGAAGAAGCACAGTCTTGCGGTGTCGCCACTTGGGCGTGGTGACCGCGGTTGTGCTCGATGCTGAAATGCCCATAGCCGGAAGGGGCCAAAGTGACCAAGGCCAACCATCGCTCTAAACGGTGGTGTTTATGCCCCATCTCATGACCTAGGTTGATGCCGAAACCGCCCACTGCACCGGTGTTGAGCACCATGGCCAGCCATGCATACCAAGGCAGTTCATGGCTGGCCACAAACCAAGCGGCGAATACAAAAGCCCCCCACAGCACGGGTACCAGCGCATAGGTGATGAAGCGGTAGTAGGCGTCAGCTTCCAACTGCGCCACAGCGGATTCAGGTGGGTTGCTGCGCTCTTCGCCCAGCAAGGCGTCTGCCAAAGGCACAGCCAAATACAAAAATACCAAGGGCCACAACAGCATCAAGGGGTCGCCCTGCCACAGCATCAGCAAGGGCCCCAAGCCAATCAGGGCAGGAACACCCAAAGAAAACCACCATGCCCATCGCTTGGGGTCGCGGTAGACCTCAGGTGCTGGGAAGGTGTTGACAGACATGACTGCTAGTTTAGACCAGCAATGTAATGACCTAGGTTTTCAATGTCTTGCTCGCTCAAAGTGCTGGCCACGCTGGTCATATTGCCAGCGTCATTGGTGCGGTTTTTGGCTTTGAAGTCTTTCAAGGTTTTTATCACATAGTCAAAGTTTTGTCCGGCAACTTTGGGAATTTCATTTTGACCAATGAACTCGCCCAAATGGCACATGGCACACAAAGTTTCATCGGCCTTGGCTTTGCCCAAGGCGGCCTTGTCAGGATCAGCTTTAAAACCTTTGCTGCTGAGCTTTTGCTTGGAAAAATAGTTGGCCAACTCTTGCATTTCGGGGCGTGTGAGGCCTGCGGTCATGGGCGACATGATGGGGTTTTCGCGGCGACCTTCTTGGAAGTCACGCAGTTGCAAATAGATATAGCGAGCGTTTTGAGCCGCCAAACTGGGCGTGCCAGGCATGCTGGAGTTGCCGTTCACACCGTGGCAACCCAAACACATGGCTGCCTTTGCAGGTATTTCTTCAGCTGCCCAAGCGGCGGCGCTCATTAGTAAGAAAGAAACCATCAAAGCAAAAATATTTTTCATACACCTTCATCCGTCGTCTAGAAAAAAGGCCTGAGGGCACTTTCGTGCGCCGCAGGCCTTAGGCAAAAAGCTCAGTTGAGCTTAGGGCAGTGCGAACACCACCACAGAGTTACCACGCTTGGCATCGATCTGGTTGTTACCACCCGAGGCCACGGCAACATACTGCTTGCCACCCACTGAATATGACACAGCAGGTGCATTCACACCGGCGCCAGTTTGGTATTCCCACAATTTCTTGCCATTTTTGGCATCAAATGCGCGGAACAGACCGTTGGCTTCGCCATTGAACACCAAGTCGCCAGCGGTGGCCAAAACGCCGCCAATCAAAGGCTCATCGGTGTCAAATTTCCAAGCCACTTTGCCCGTATCGATGTTGACTGCAGACAAACGACCGGACTGCTTTTCGCTGGGGATGGTTTTGAACGCACCGCCCAACCAGAGCTTGCCGCCTGGGTACTTGGAAGCTTCAACGTGGTAAGTCATGGGTTGCAACAAGTTGGCAGCAAAGGCTAAACGTGCTTCGGGGTGAATAGCCATAGGGCTCCACTCCACGCCACCGTTGGCACCCAACATCATCTTGGCGCCTTCTTTGGTGGGCAATGTCCACAAACCGTCTTGGGGAACCATGGCTTCCGAGAAGCGGATCAGTTCGCCAGTGGCACGGTCATGCACATAGACATGGCCGGTTTTGCCAGCATGGATGGCCACTTTGGTCATCTTGCCGTCTTTGCCTTTGGCTTCGGTCAGGATGGGAGGTGACACCGCATCCAAGTCCCATACATCGTGAGCGACGTACTGGTAGTGCCATTTGTTGGGCACCGGTGTTCAGGTCGATAGAGACAATGGAGTCGGTGTAGAGGTTGTCACCAGGACGCTCAGCGCCGTACAAGTCGGGTGAGGGGTTGCCCACCACGAAGATCACGGAGTTGGTTTCGAGGTCAACAGCAGGTGCCATCCATACGCCACCGCCCAGGGTTTTGTAGAAATCGCCGCCATGCTTGGCCAACTGTGCTTTTTCTGCATTGATGTCACGCAGCATATTGCGGTTGGTGGCATCGTTGACAGCCCAAACACCTTCATGACCTTTTTCGGGGATGGTGTGGAAAGTCCATTGCAAAGCGCCGGTTTTGGCGTCAAATGATTTCACGAAACCACGGATACCGTATTCGCCACCGTTGGTGCCGATCAGGATGCGACCGTTAACGGCCACAGGCGCCATGGTTTCTGAGTAGCCCAACTCGGGATCAGCAATTTGGGTTTCCCAAGCCAGCTTGCCGGTCTTGGCGTCCAAGGCCACCAATTTGGCGTCCAAGGTACCCATGAACACGTGTCCGCCCATGATGGCGACACCACGGTTGTTAGGTCCGCAGCAATAGGTGGTGACGGGGCCCATTTTGTGTTTGTAATGCCAGAACTGTTTGCCAGTGACCGCATCGATGGCGTACACATGGTTGTAGGAGGTGGTCAGGTACATCACGCCGTCGATCACGATGGGCGCTGTTTCCATGGACTCCAACACTTCAGTTTGGAAAGTGAAAGCAGGACGCAGGTTTTTGACGTTGCCTGTGTTGATTTGCTTGCTGGGGTAATAGCGCGTTTGCGCATAGTTCATGTTGGAGTGCAGGAAGTTGTTAGCGTCCTTGTCAGCAGCTGTGAGCTGAGACTGAGACACGGCGACTGACTTACCGGTATCCGCTTGGGCTACACCGGCAGTCAACACGCCGATGGCCAAACTGGCCAGCGTGAGGGAAATTTTCTTTCCGATTTGTTGCATTGAGAACTCCTTGAGCCTGATGGCCAATGATTGAAAAACTAAATGTATAAAGAGAAACCTGCTCAAATTTACACTTAGAAAGTCTGGGTATTTCATTTGCGATAACCTTGTGCTCTTTGAACACAATGTAGCCACAAGGAAACTTTCCCATATGTCGATCTTAAACACGCTTGAAGTTAAATGTCATAGCGTAAAGACCTACCTAGGGAAACCCCTTAAGACTTCAACAGCCTAAAGATATGAAGATGAAAAGCACATACCAAAACTTTTTAACGCGTTTTCCCACCCGATTGCTCGCTTTTCTTTTTGTCTGCTTTGCAGGGTTTTCCTCCACCGCATGGACGCAAACTGAGTCAAATCCCAGCGTCAATGCACAGTTATTGGTGGCTGCGCGCAATACAGACGCTGAAGCGGTGAAGAAGAGCCTGGACCGCGGTGCCGCACCCAATTCCCGCAACCGTCTCGGTAAAACTTCGCTGTACATCTCGATC
>RFMX01000104.1 GCA_009927495.1 Betaproteobacteria bacterium | reverse complement strand
ATCATGGTGAACGCCGTACATACCGAACGCGAAACCCAAAAACTGGAAAAACGCCTATGCCGACAGGTGGGTGAAGCCATTGTTCAATACAACATGATTGAAGAAGGCGACAAAGTCATGGTGTGCATGTCGGGCGGCAAAGACAGTTACGGCATGCTGGACATCTTGCTTAAACTCAAAGCCCGTGCACCCATTCACTTTGACATCATCGCGGTCAATTTGGACCAAAAGCAACCGGGCTTTCCTGCCCATGTGCTGCCCGACTACCTCAGCACCTTGGGCGTGCCGTTTCGCATCGAAACCCAAGACACCTATTCGATTGTGAAAAGCAAAATCCCCGAAGGCAAAACCATGTGCAGCCTGTGCAGCAGGTTGCGCCGCGGCATTTTGTACCGCGTAGCCGATGAAATTGGCGCCACCAAAATTGCCTTAGGCCATCACCGCGACGACATCTTGCAGACCTTTTTCCTGAACATGTTTTTTGCGGGTAAATTGAAAAGCATGCCACCGAAGTTGGTGAGTGACGCTGGGCACCACATCGTGATTCGTCCTTTGGCTTTTGTGGCCGAACGCGATTTAGAGCGCTGGGCCGCCCACCGCGAGTTCCCCATCATTCCTTGCACCTTGTGCGGCAGCCAAGATGGTTTGCAGCGCCAGCAAGTGGGCAATATGTTGCGCGAATGGGAGAAAAAACACCCGGGTCGTTTGGACATCATGTTCAATTCACTGCAACACGTTGCCCCCTCGCACCTGCTAGACCACAGCTTGTTTGACTTCCAAGGCTTGAAAACCACAGGTGTGCCCGACCCCAATGGCGACAAAGCGTTCGACCCTGAGAGTTTTGCGCTGCCCAGCTTGGGTGGCATTCAAACCGTCACACTAAGTTAACCGTTAGGCCACCTGTGCTGTCATGGGGAGTGGGAGACAAAAGCCAAGACCAGCGTCGCAGGTCGGCCGTAGCCGACGTTGTGCAAGCATGGAGGCGAGGCCGAGCCTGCGGCGCGGGTCATGGGATTGCTCTACAGCGACTCTAAAAACGTGATCAAGTCTTTGCGCTGCTCGGCCGGTAAAGCGGTGAACTTATCCCGCGACGCCTTGGCCTCACCGCCGTGCCACACAACA
>RFMX01000429.1 GCA_009927495.1 Betaproteobacteria bacterium | reverse complement strand
GGTGGCGGGAACAATGCGCCCGCCATAAAAAGAGCATTCGCCTTCATTGGCATTGCCTTCGTAGAGTTGGCATCTGCTGCAATATTGCTCAGTGGTGTGTCGTGGATAACGCGTTTTATCTACGTTTTTGGATTCCAATCTGAAACCCATAGATTTGGGATAAGAATCAGCTTCCGAGAGCCTTTCACCAGGGGCAGCAGCTTTCATTTTATTTTCTGCTGCGGATACATGAGTGGCTAAAGTAGCACTTGTGAGTGCGACTGAATGAATCATAAAGATGCGTCGAGATAGATTTTTCATTTGTATGGAGAAGTGAGGGTTAGTGAAGTTTCCGAACCAATCGCACAAAATGCGACTCTTCGGGATGTTTTAAAGAAACACCAGAGAAGCCAAAATCCATGGTGAAAACATGTGGATCAAAGTCATTCACGATGCGTGTGTAACGGCTCCAAAAAACACCAGGGGGAAAGTTGGGGAACAGTTCCAACCTGACGCGTGGATTACGGCAGTGCTTTTCGGCAATGAAAGCCAAATCTTTGAGATGAGGTAACTTCCAGTCACTGAAGCCATCAAGACTTTGCCGATTCAGCTCGTTAACAGCGCTGACAGCCTGAAAATAAGTCATGGCTTCCGCCTTGCCGATGCATTGTTTTTCTACCCAAGTTTGTCCAATAGCACACCTTTGCCACTGCAAGCGTGCTTGGTAATCAAAGACCCACCCCCGTTCATCTGCCTGAATGTGTAGAGGAATTTCAGTGAGTGTTTGATCACATACCTGCTGAGCGAAAACCAAGTTTCCCCAAAAAAGTAATGATGTCCAACAAGCATGGAACGCGCATGCACAACATACTTTGATGAGGTTCTTGTTAGGGTGCAAAATGTTGAACGTTGGGAGTTACTTGGTGTCAAAACCAATCCCAGAGGGCTTGCTTGGGAAGCCTTTGCCGTAATCCACTTTGACCGGTCTGGTTTGACGACTTGCAAGGCCCGGCTCAATGGGTAATCCACGGTGAAGATTAAAGGCATAGGCTTCAATAGCTAGCATTTCAGGCCCGCTCACATCCAATGCCTTGCCACCTTGGGGATTTTGGATACACCAATTGGCCATTTCACGCCAAGTGACCACTCTGTCAAATGCAGTGTGGTATTTGGGGAAAGTTTGCGGGTTTGACGCCGCAGCATCTGGATGGCAGTTGCCACACGCCAAACCGTTGTTTTGCGTCGTTGGGTTACTACCGTGCCATATGTCATAGCCCTGCTCTACTGCTGCAAGAAGCTTTTTTTCTTGTGCTTTGAGTTCTTCTTTGGTGAAAGGCTCTCGTGCGTTAGCTTGAAAATACACTGCTGATGTCGCAATCGTTAACAGGATTGAACCAGTCAAAGATTTGAGGATATTTTTTGTTTTCATGAATGAAACGCCTCCTTTTATGGGTTAACTGAAAAGCGGCCCGCAAAGCTGTGGGCCGCATACCGACAATGTGGTTAGATTTTTATTCCATTCTTGAGGAATGGCGTCAGTGAGTCAGCGAAAGGCAGGTGCTGTGCTTTACCGCCGTTGGCACTGAATGAAGCTTGCAAAGTTCCCATGCCGTCTTGTTCATTACCTGGGTCAGCACGGTATTGCTGGCTTTCGGGGTATTTCACATTGACAGGCGGATAAGGCCACGGCCATGAAGTGCTCATGGCACCAATGGAAGTCATGTTGCCGATCTTGTTGTAAATGGTTTGATGGACATGGCCGTGGAACGATGTCACATTGACAAACTTAGACAGAATCTTGCGAATTTCTGGAGCGTCAGAAGTTTGGAAATTCCAACGGGGATAGTAGTCCCACAACGGTGAATGGCTGAAGGTGACCACCGGTGTGTCTGGTGACAGATTCGCCACATCCTTTTTCAGCCACTCCAATTGTTCAGCTTGAATTCCCCACAGACCGCCAATGGGTCCTTCGAGCATTTCCATGGCTTCCATGCGTTGCTTGTTGGTCAGACCCTTTTCGGTCCAGAAGTCCTTGACCAAAATGGAATTGAAGCCGATGAAATGGACACCTTTGTGGTCAAAAGACCAGTAGTCCTTACCAAACATGCCTCTCCAAGCTGCACCCATGTCCAGATACCAATCGTGCTCACCAGGAATGACCATCATCTTGGGTTTAAGGTTCGCTAGGATTTTTTTACCTTTGGCCAACTGGTCCTCAGTGCCGTTTTGGGCAATATCACCGCCGTAGAGTACAAAGTCAGGCTGAATTTCTAGAGCATTGACCTGAGCGACGGCGTCTTCAAGTTGCAAGTCGAATTTGTGGCCGTCTTGGCTGTATAAATGAGAGTCACTGATCATGGCCATTCTGAAAGGTGTGACCTTTTTGGACCCGGCGTGGACCAAATCAATAACACCTAAGTTGATGCCGGCCGCGCTCGCGACCAAGGTTGATAAACCGGCTTTGCCCGTGAGGCCTAGAAAATCTCGTCTGCTGTGTTCGTTCTTTGTGTCCATGTTGTCTCCAAAGGTGAAAAGTTCCTTTTGTCATGAGGCATTTGCACAAAAGGGGTTGAGGTAAGGAATCGCATGGTAAGTTCAATAAATAAATAAATAAAATTAAATATTTTGGACATAAACGCGCAAAAAATAAATATCATTTGTCCTAAATACCGCTATGAGTAAGCACTATGTCACTTCACAAATCAGCCAATATCAAGCACTTGCTAACTTTCCAAAAAGTCGCTCGTTCTGGCAATGTCAGCGTTGCAGCCACCGAGCTTTTTTTGAGTCAATCAGCAACTTCCATTCAACTCGCCAACCTTGAAGCCGCTGTGGGTACGAAGTTGATCAGCCGCGCCGGTCGCGGCATTCGGCTCACAGACGCGGGTCAAAAATTATTGGTTTTGAGCGAGCGAATGTTGACCTTGTGGCAAGAAATCAGCGATGAAATGGAGTCGTATTTGGGCGACTTTTCAGGCACTTTGCGCATAGGTGCGGTGACCACGGCTGAATATTGGTTGCCGCATGTGCTGGTCAATTTTGTGAATTCCCACCCCAGCGTCAAACTGAAATTGCAAGTGGCCAACAAAGAAGAGATTGTCCGCAGCATGGCCGCCGATGAAATCGATTTGGCGGTGATGGGAAACCCTCCCGAGGACATCAAGGTGATAGCCCAAAGTTTTGCCAACAACCCCACGGCCTTTTTGGCCTCACCTCAGCACCCCTTGATGCAGCAGTCCAGCGTCAGCATGGGAATGCTGGCCAATTCGCGGATGTTGGTGCGGGAAAAGGGCTCAGGTGCGCGAGCCTCGTTGGAGCAAATTTTCAAAGCAGAGGGCTTGAAGCTTCAAATCGGGTCTGAACTTTCAAGCAACGAGTCCATCAAACAAATGTGCATTGCTGGTTTGGCGCCAGCTTACTTGTCATTGCATTCGTGTGCGCTAGAAATACGTGCGGGTCTGCTGGCGGTCTTGCCCTTGCCGAACAACCCCTTGAATCGCCGCTGGTATGTCGTTCACACACAAAGCAAGGCGCTTTCGCGGGTGGCATCCGTGTTCATGGCGCATTTGATTGAACACGGCGAAAGAGAAATTGACCAGCAACTGCAGCAAATCTCTCAAATGCCTTTGGAGAGCTTGTCTGGCTGGCGCATCCCGTCACTCGCATCGGTTTTGTCTTGAGTTACGCATAAAAAACCCCCGCAAGGCGCGAACCTTGCGGGGGTTTCAGTTTTGATTGAAGGCCAAAGGCCATCAGGCAAAGCCGTTAGGCTGGGAAATTACATGCCCATGCCACCCATGCCGCCCATACCACCCATGTCACCGCCGCCCATGCCGCCCATAGGGCCTGCATCGTCTTTAGGTGCTTCAGCAATCATGGCTTCGGTGGTCAACATCAGTGAAGCCACTGACGCTGCGTTTTGCAACGCAGTGCGGGTCACTTTGGTGGGATCCAAGATACCCATTTCGATCATGTCGCCATAGGTGTCGTTGGCGGCGTTGAAACCGTAGTTGCCTTTACCGGCCAACACAGCGTTGACGACCACTGAAGGCTCGCCACCGGCGTTGTAGACGATTTCGCGCAAAGGAGACTC
>RFMX01000136.1 GCA_009927495.1 Betaproteobacteria bacterium | reverse complement strand
ACTCAAAGTGGAAGGCCGCACCAAATCGCTCTACTACGTGTCGCGCACCGCACAGGTGTACCGCCGCGCGATTGATGACGCGGTGGCTGGCAGGCCCTTCAACCCCGAACTCATCACCGAGCTCGATGGTTTGGCCAACCGAGGCTATACCGCTGGTTTGTTGGACCGCCGCCCTGCCAATGATTACCAAAATTACGAAACCGGTCACTCAGTGGGTCACCGCAGCCAGTTTGTGGGCGAGGTACGGGCTGTCGCCGACGGCTGGGCCGAGGTGGAAACCAAGAACAAATTTTCCGTGGGCGACATGATTGAAATCATCCACCCCAGTGGCAACCGCACCGTCAAGCTCGAACACATGAAAGACAAAAACGGTGTGTCCATCGACGTGGCGGCTGGCAGCCCCACGCATGTGTGGATACCGATGGATGGTCCCGCAGACGGCGGCTTATTGGCGCGGCTTTTATAAACCTTTGGCAGTTTCTACGTACTCTTCAATTTGATCGAAATTCAAGTACTTGTAAATCTTGCTGCCATCGGCGTTGATCACGCCCATGTCGGCCAAGTATTCGGCTTGGGTCGGGATGCGTCCGAGCTTGGAGCAAATCGCTGACAACTCGGCCGAGCCCAAATACACATTGGCGTTTTTGCCCAAACGGTTGGGGAAGTTGCGGGTGCTGGTCGACATCACCGTCGCACCCTCTTTCACCTGCGCTTGGTTGCCCATGCACAGGCTGCACCCGGGCATTTCCATGCGCGCACCGGCATTGCCGAACACGCCGTAGTGGCCTTCTTCGGTGAGTTGCTGCGCGTCCATTTTGGTGGGGGGTGCCATCCACAACTTCACCGGAATATCGCGCTTGCCTTCCAGCAATTTGGACGCGGCGCGGAAGTGGCCGATGTTGGTCATGCACGAACCAATGAACACCTCGTCGATTTTGGCGCCAGCCACATCGCTGAGGGTTTTGGCGTCGTCGGGGTCGTTGGGGCAGCAAACGATGGGCTCTTTGATCTCATTCAAATCGATCTCGATCACCTCGGTGTACTCGGCGTCTTTGTCGGCTTGCAACAGCTGCGGGTTGGCCAACCAAGCTTCCATGGCTTGGATGCGGCGCCCAATGGTGCGCGCATCGGCATAGCCTTGGGCGATCATGTTCTTCAACAGCACGATGTTGCTGTTGAGGTACTCGATCACCGGCTCTTTGTTCAGGTGCACGGTGCAACCGGCAGCGCTGCGCTCGGCCGAGGCGTCGGACAACTCAAAGGCTTGCTCCACTTTCAAATTGGGCAGGCCTTCGATTTCCAAAATGCGGCCCGAGAAAATGTTTTTCTTGCCTTTTTTCTCGACGGTGAGCAGCCCTTTTTTGATCGCGTACAGCGGAATCGCATGCACCAAATCGCGCAGGGTGACGCCGGGTTGCATTTGGCCTTTGAAGCGCACCAACACGCTCTCGGGCATGTCCAAAGGCATCACGCCGGTGGCAGCGGCAAATGCCACCAAACCCGAACCGGCGGGGAAGCTGATGCCCACAGGGAAACGGGTGTGGCTGTCGCCGCCGGTGCCCACAGTGTCGGGCAACAACATGCGGTTGAGCCAGGAGTGGATGATGCCGTCGCCAGGCTTCAAGCTGATGCCGCCGCGGTTGCTGATGAACTCGGGCAACTCGTGGTGCATCTTCACATCGACGGGTTTCGGGTAGGCCGCGGTGTGGCAAAAAGACTGCATCACCAAATCAGCGCTAAAGCCCAAACACGCCAAGTCTTTCAACTCGTCACGCGTCATGGGGCCGGTGGTGTCTTGTGAGCCCACCGAGGTCATGCGGGGTTCGCAATAGGTGCCAGGCAACACGCCTTGGCCTTCGGGCAAACCGCAAGCACGTCCCACCATTTTTTGCGCCAGCGTGAAGCCTTTGCCGTGGCCTTTCGGGACTGCAGGTAAGCGGAACAGGGTGGAGGGTGGCAGACCCAAGGCCTCACGCGCTTTGGCGGTGAGACCGCGTCCGATGATCAAAGGAATGCGCCCACCCGCACGCACCTCGTCAAACAACACCTCGCTCTTGACGGTGAAGCTGGCGATTTCTTTGCCGTCTTTGAAGGCCTTGCCTTCGTAGGGGCGCAGCTCGATCACGTCGCCCATGTTCATTTGGCTCACATCCAACTCGATGGGCAGCGCACCCGCGTCTTCCATGGTGTTGTAAAAAATCGGGGCGATTTTGCTGCCCAAACACACACCACCAAAACGCTTGTTGGGTACAAACGGAATGTCTTCGCCGGTGAACCACAACACACTGTTGGTGGCCGATTTTCGGCTGGAACCTGTGCCCACCACGTCACCCACATAGGCCACCAAATGGCCACGGGCGCGCAGGTCTTCGATGAACTTGATGGGGCCGCGCTTGCCGTCTTCCTCAGGCGTGATGCCATCGCGTTTGTTTTTCAACATGGCCAAGGCATGCAAAGGAATGTCGGGGCGGCTCCAGGCATCGGGGGCTGGCGACAAGTCGTCGGTGTTGGTCTCGCCAGTGACTTTGAGCACCGACAGCGTGATGCTGTGGGGCACTTCAGGGCGGCTGGTGAACCACTCGGCATCGGCCCAGGACTGGACAACGGCTTTGGCCAAGGCATTGCCTTTGTCTGCCTTTTCTTTGACGTCGTGGAATTGGTCAAACATCAGCAAGGTTTTCTTCAAACCTTCAGCGGCGATGGGTGCGCAGGTTTTGTTGCCGAGCAAGTCGATCAAGGGTGTGAGGTTGTAGCCGCCCAGCATGGTGCCCAGCAATTCAGTGGCTTTTTCAGGGCTGAGCAAGGCGCATTTTTCTGTGCCATGGGCC
>RFMX01000153.1 GCA_009927495.1 Betaproteobacteria bacterium | reverse complement strand
GATGGCAACGTCGGTGGTACCGGCGCCAATGTCAACCAATGCCACACCCAGTTCACGCTCGTCCGCGGTCAGCACCGAATGGCTGGAGGCCAAAGGGTTGAGCATGAGTTGCTCTACGTCAAGTCCGCAACGACGCACACACTTGATGATGTTCTCTGCCGCACTTTGAGCGCCGGTGACGATATGCACCTTTGCCTCCAACCGAATACCACTCATACCAATCGGTTCTTTGACATCATGGCCATCGATGACAAATTCTTGTGGTTCGACCAAAAGCAGTCGCTGGTCAGTCGAGATATTGATGGCCTTGGCAGTTTCAACCACTCTGGCGACATCTGCGGCAGTGACTTCATGGTCCTTGACAGCCACCATGCCATGTGAATTCATTCCGCGTATATGGCTACCCGTGATGCCTGTGTACACACGTGTGATTTTGCAGTCAGCCATCAGTTCAGCTTCTTTCAAAGCTTGCTGAATACTTTGGACGGTGGCATCGATATTGACAACCACACCTCGCTTCAATCCGCTGCTAGGGGCAATACCAAATCCGGCGAGCTTTAACTCTGCCCCAGGCAATACCTCTGCTACGACCACCATCACCTTACTGGTGCCGATATCCAAACCTACGACCAAATCTTTGTACTCTTTTGCCATGGAAACCTCTGTGTGTTTACCTTGTTGTAGTTGATGTCAGCGTGCTTACCCCGCGCAAGCGCAAGGCATAACCATTCACATGTCGTAAATCTGCCGCTTCCAGCGCCTGTGTTTGTCGACCATATCTTTGAGTGACCTGAGCCAAGGTGAGCGTCATGCGCTCAACCCGCGCCAGCACTTCATTGCTGGTGCCACGGCCCAATTCAATCTGAGCCCCACTTTTGAGCTCGGCCCGCCAACTGCCACGGGCGGTGAGTTCCAAGCCTTTGATTTGGAACTGCAGTTTTGCGAGTTCGGGTTTCAACACTTCATACATTTGCAGAACTTGGGCCGACTCTGAATCTGGGCCACTCAAGCGGGGCAAGTTTTCATCATCCAATTCGCCAAAATTTGCGCTGAAAACTTCACCTTGCTTATTGAGCAGCCGCGAGTCAGCTTCATTGCCCCAAAATGCAGCCGGTTGGTGCTCTTCGAGTTCAACGCTGAGTCTGTTGGGAAACTCGCGCCTGACCAAGGCTTGCCTCACCCAAGGCACATTTTCAAACGTGGCTCTTGCTTGCATCAAATCAACACTGAAAAAACCACCTCGCAATCGCGGTACCACATTGGCCCTTAATGTGACTGCATTGTTGTGACGAACATCCCCTTGCACCGAGATGGCAGACAGGGCAAACACCGGGTGACGGACGACCCACCACAGCAATGCACTCACCAACACCAAACCAAAGACCAGCATCAGCAAGACACTGGTGATGTTCATCAATCGAATGTCCAAGGGCATTGGCACCTCGTCGCTCATGCGCATGGCATCGCGTGCTTTCATGGCGTGGCCACCCCTTTTTGTGTATCTAGGCATGCACTGGCCAAAATCTGCATACAAAGCTGCGAGTACGTAATACCCGCAGCCAGTGCAGACATGGGTACCAGCGAGTGGCTGGTCATGCCAGGACTGGTGTTCATTTCAAGCAGAAAGGGTTGTCGATCACTCGCGCGAATCATGATGTCCGCTCGTCCCCAACCACGACAACCCAATGCCTGGTAGGCAGCCACACTCAATGCTTGAATCGCTTTTTCTTCTTCTGGGGCCAAACCGCTAGGACAAAGATAACTGACTTCATCTGTGAAGTATTTGTTCTGATAGTCATATGCACCTTGAGGTGCCACAATTTTCACCACAGGCAAGGCTTTGGCATTTCCACCTTGTCCTATGACCGGGCAAGTGACCTCCTCACCTTCTATGAACATTTCGCACAGCAAGTCAGGGTCAAGGCTTGTCGCCAATGAAATGGCTTTGGCAAGCTGCGCTTGATCGGTGACTTTGGTGACGCCGATAGAAGAGCCTTCGTGAGGTGGTTTGACAATCAGCGGCAAACCCAGTTCTTGGATAAGCCTAGCGATGTTTTCAGGTGTTTGTTCATGGGGTGGTAACCAAATAGAAGCAGGCGTAGACAAATGCTCAGCTCGCCAAAGGCGCTTGGTCATTTGCTTGTCCATGGCAATCGCAGAAGCCATCACGCCAGAGCCCGTATATGGAATTCCCATTAATTCCAATGCGCCTTGCACAGTCCCATCCTCGCCATGTCTGCCGTGCAAAGCAATAAAGGCATGGGTGTACTTTTCTGCTTTCAACTGCTCAAGTGCGAGTTGTGCAGGATCAAAGGCTGTGGCATTGACTCCCATTGATTGCAATGCTGTCAGAACGCCTTGACCGGACATCAGCGAAATATCTCTCTCTGCGGAGCGCCCACCCAGCAACACAGCGACTTTGCTTTTTGCGATGTCAAAGCTGCTCATGCACTTACCACCTTCAAGGTTGTCCATTGAGCTGACTGCTCCACCACCAAGGCCGGCACGGAACCAATCGAGCCTGCACCCATGCACATCACCACATCGCCATTGCATGCGTTGTTAACCACCAATTCGGTAAGAGCATTTAAGTCTTGGGCAAACACCAGTTGCTGCTGTCCTGCGACACGAACGGCATGCGCCAGCGAGCGGCCATCGGCCGCTGCAATCGGTACTTCTCCTGCTGAATAAACTTCAGTCAGCCAAAGCACATCGACTTTCTGAAGAACTGCAACAAAGTCCTCAAAGCAGTCCCGCGTTCTGCTAAAGCGGTGCGGCTGAAATGCCAGTACCAAGCGTCGGCCGGGGAATGCCCCCCGCGCAGCGTCAATGGTTGCTGCTAATTCCACAGGGTGATGCCCATAGTCTTCAATCAGTGTGAAATAACCACCCGCTTTGGCAGCAATTTCTCCATGTCGTTGAAACCTGCGCCCGACACCTCCAAAGTTGGCCAATGCTTTAACGACTGCTTCATCAGGGATATTGAGTTCAACCGCAATCGCAATGGCCGCCAATGCATTGAGCACATTGTGTGTACCTGGCAAGTTCAAAACAATATCCATATCAGGCAATGTCACGCCGTTGCTGCGCTTGACAGTGAAATGCATACGCGCTTCATCGGTGCGAACATGAATTGCCCGAACTTGTGCTTTTTCTGACAATCCATAGGATGTGATTGGCCTTGAAACTTGCGACAAAAGGCTATTAACCACAGGATCATCAATACACAATACCGCTGCACCATAAAACGGCATTCGGTGCAGAAATTCGATGAAGGCCGATTTCAATTGACTGAAATTGTGTCCATAGGTCTCCATGTGATCTGCATCAATATTCGTCACCACAGACATGATGGGACTCAGGTTCAGGAATGAGGCATCTGACTCATCTGCCTCGACCACGATGTAATCCCCGGCCCTAGTTTCGCATTCGCGCCTGCACTGATGAGTCGCCCTCCAATGACAAAGGTAGGGTCTAGCCCAGCTTGCGCCAATACACTGGCCACCAAACTGGTGGTGGTGGTTTTGCCATGGGTTCCCGCTATGGCTATGCCTTGCTTGAGTCGCATCAATTCTGCGAGCATGACTGCCCTAGGGACCACGGGTATCAGTTTTTGGTGTGCAGCAACAACCTCTGGGTTGTCTGCTTGAACAGCCGTGGAGGTCACCACTGCATCAGCCCCTTCGATATTCAGTGCGTCATGACCTACTTTGGTTTGAATGCCAAGCTCAGTCAGTCTTTGCAATACAGGTCCGTCGGACAAATCGGAGCCAGAAACTTTATAGCCAAGGTTATGCAATATTTCGGCAATGCCACTCATGCCAGCGCCGCCAACACCTACAAAATGCACATGGCTGATGGCGTGTTTCATTGCAGCACCTCGCGACATGCCTGCGCAATTTTTTCTGCTGCATCGGTTTTTCTCAAGCCATAGGCTTTTTGTGCTGCTTGCCCCAGCACATCGCGGGTCAAAGTTTGGATTTGATTCGCCAGCAATTTCGGTGACAACTCATGTTGAGCAATCAGCCACCCTGCCCCTTGGGTCGATAAGAATTGGGCATTCATGGTTTGGTGGTCATCGACAGCCGAGGGAAAAGGCACCATGATGGCTGCAACACCTATGGCGGCAATTTCGCTGACCGTACTCGCTCCTGCGCGACATATGATCAAGTCGGCTTGTGCCATGGCCTGTGCTGGGTTATCAATGAATGCAGTGAGTTCAGCTTCTACACCTGCATGTGCATAAGCCAGTGACAAGTCCTGTAGATGCTTTTGACCACCTTGGTGCAACACGCTGGGTCGCTCTTGAACAGGTATCAGTGCCAGTGCCTGCGGAAGCACTGTGTTGATGGCTTGTGCGCCCAAACTTCCGCCCATCACCACCACCCGCAATGGACCGGTTCTTGCTGCATACCTTTTGGCAGGTTCTGCTTGATGTAAAAATTCTGAACGCAATGGGTTACCTACCCACTCGCCTTTGGGTAAAGCATTAGGGAAGCTGCTAAAGATTCTGTGGGAAATTTTGCCAAGCCATTGATTGGCCATTCCAGCCACTGCATTTTGCTCATGCAACACCAATGGTCGACCGCTCACCACACCCATCACACCGCCTGGGAATGTGATGTAACCCCCAAGGCCTACCAAAACGTCTGGCTTGATACGTCGGATCAATTTCAAGCTTTGCACCATTGCCAGCAACAGTCGCCATGGCATGAGCAAAAGTGTGAGTTTTCCTTTGCCGCGTACACCACCAAAACGTACTTCCTCAAAAGCAAAGCCTTTGGGAGGAATCAGTTGAGACTCCATGCTGGGGTATGGCGCACCCATCCAATGCACCTGCCAACCTTGACCACGCAACACTTCAGCAATGGCCAAACCTGGAAAGATATGACCGCCTGTGCCACCGGCCATGACCAATGCGGTGGGTGTATTCATACACGACCTCCGTGCATCAGGAGGCGGTTTTCATAGTCCACGCGCAGCACAACAGTCAAAGCAATGAGGTTGAGCAATATGGCTGATCCTCCGTAACTCATCAATGGCAAGGTCAAGCCTTTGGTCGGTAAAGCACCTAAATTCACACCCATATTGATAAAGGCTTGGAAACCAATCCAAATGCCTACGCCCTGCGCCACCAATCCCGCGAACACCCGGTCCATGGCGATGGCTTGGCGTCCTATGAACATGATGCGACGCGTCATCCACATGAAGACACCAATCAAAGTTACTACCCCGATAAGTCCGAATTCTTCGCCAATCACCGCCAGCAAAAAGTCGGTATGTGCTTCTGGAAGCCAGTGCAATTTTTCGACGCTGCCACCTAAACCAACCCCGAAGATTTCACCTCGTCCAAAGGCGATGAGTGAATGGGACAGTTGATAGCCTTTGCCAAGCGCGTACTTGGCACTCCACGGGTCTAGGTAGGCAAAGATTCGTTCACGCCGCCATTCAGACAAACCAATGATGAGGCCAAATGCGACGAGTAAAACAAATGCAATCAATAAGAACATTCGCGCATTGACGCCACCTAAAAACAATATCCCCATGGCGATGACTGCTATCACCAAAAATGCACCCATATCCGGTTCTGCCAGCAAGAGTGAACCCACAATCGCGATCGCTACACCCATAGGTGTGACTGCTGCAAAGAATTTTTCTTTGACATCCATTTTGCGCACCATGTAATTGGCTGCATACAACAGCGTCCCAAATTTCGCTAATTCTGAGGGTTGGAAATTGAATATTCCAAAACTGATCCAACGTCTTGCGCCGTTGATACTTTTCCCCATAAAGGGTAGTAACACCACAATCAACAAGGCGATTGAAACAATGAATACCCATGGAGCAGCCTTTTCCCAAGTGTCCATAGAAATTTGAAACACCAGCAAGGCTGCAATGAATCCCACCCCCAATGCAGCCATATGCCGAACAAGATACTGAACTTGAGAAAAACCTGTTGAGCGAGGGCCGTCATTGAGTGCAATTGACGCGGAATAGACCATCACCAAGCCCCAGATCAGCAAGCCAGCAATTGCCCAAACCAAGTTCTGATCGAATGCTTTGATGCCTGCAGGTGCGGCACGCGTGCGTCCGTATTCGCGCCCATGCACACGCACTGGCAATGCATCCGGCCCCTCTTTTGGCGTGCTGCCAAACCAACGCCCGACGCGGTCTGCCCAGTTGAAGAGTGCGCTGTCACTCATGCGTGCCCCTCTTCAAACACCAATGCGTTCACACACTCAGAAAAAATCTGCCCACGCTCTTCATAGTTCTTGTACATGTCTAGGCTTGAACAAGCAGGCGATAACAAGACCGTATCTCCTGCAAGTGCTTTTGCGCTGGCCTTGGCAACCGCGCTGGCCATATCTGTGGCTTGCAGCACAGGAAACTCGACGCCTGCCAATACTTGTTGAATATGTGGCGCATCTTTACCCATCAGCACAACTGCTCGGGCAAATTTCCTAAGTGGCTCTAGCAGTGGCGCAAAGTCTTGTCCTTTGGCATCGCCACCTAAGATGACGACGATGTTTTGATGCTTTCCTAAACTGTTCATGGCTGCAACAGTGGCGCCGACATTGGTACCCTTGCTGTCATCAATGTATTCAATGTTGTTGATCACACCGACTGTTTGCAATCGATGTGGCTCGCCGGTGTATTCCCGAAGTGCATACAACATCGCCGCCAATCCAGTGCCGCAGGTGCTTGCGAGTGCGAGTGCAGCCAAACTGTTGATGGCATTGTGTTGCCCGCGAATTCGCAATGCATCGGCTGGCATCAATCGCTGCAGATGAATATCTTCCTCTAAAGCTTTCTTACCCTCTGTTTCAGGCAACGATGCGCGTACCAGCCACGTCATGCCATTGACATTTTCCAGGCCGTAGTCACCTGCTTGAATGGGGGAATCAGCCCCAAAGGAAATCACATGGCGTTTGTCTGATTTCTTTTTGGCTAGATCCTTAGGCAACAAAGCCGCAACAGTGTCATCTTGACGCGGCATCACAGCAACAGCTTGGTTGCCATATATCCGTGACTTAGCCGCACCGTAACTTTGCATGTCTTCGTGCCAATCCAGATGGTCTTGTGTGAGATTCAATACACACGCAGCGGTAGGCTCAAATTGCGTTTCGCCATCGAGCTGAAAGCTTGATAGCTCCAGTACCCATGCCTGTGGCAAATGGGTTAAGTTTTCACGCAAAGTATCCAATAAGGTGGGTCCAATGTTTCCAGCAACGGCAACCGTCACACCTGCCCGCTTGAGCAAGCATGAAGTTAAGGCTGTGACAGTTGTTTTGCCGTTGGTTCCAGTGATGGCCAACACATGGGGTTGGTATGCCTGTGCTTTGGCCAAAGAATCCATGGCATGTGCAAACAGGCTTAATTCCGTCCCGTGCCACAGTCCTTTTTGTTGGGTGGCCGTCCAGACAGATTTGACTTGTGCAGGTGATAAGCCGGGGCTCTTGAACACAGCCTTGATAGAAGAATCATCCAGTAAGGCAGCATCAAAAGACCCATGGATGAATGTGACCTCAGGATGATCAGAGCGCATAGCCGACAAACATGGCGGTTGTTCACGGTTATCCACCACTGTGACCTTTGCTCCTTGCAACACGCACCAGCGAACCATGGCCAAGCCTGAGCTACCCAAGCCTAAAACCAATATGTGTAGGTCTGCAAGCATCTTCATGGTCAACGCAACTTCAAAGTAGAAAGTCCCACCAAGCACAGCAGCATGGTGATGATCCAAAATCGAACCACAACCTGCGTTTCCTTCCACCCTGACTTTTCAAAGTGGTGATGCAAGGGAGCCATTTTTAAAATTCGTCTGCCCTCGCCATATTTACGCTTGGTGTATTTGAAATAACTGACCTGCAACATCACTGAGACAGCTTCTGCTACAAAAATTCCGCCCATGATGGCCAACACAATTTCTTGCCTGACGATGACTGCAATGGTTCCCAAAGCTGCACCTAAGCCCAATGCGCCCACATCGCCCATAAAGACTTGTGCAGGGTGGGTGTTGAACCACAAAAAAGCCAAACCTGCACCAGCCATGGCCGAGCAAAACACCAGTAACTCACCTGAACCAGGAATATGGGGGAAAAACAGGTAACGTGAATAAACCGCAGATCCTGTGACATAGGCAAAGACGCCAAGGGCCGAACCCACCATCACCACCGGCATGATGGCCAAGCCGTCTAATCCATCGGTCAAATTGACTGCATTGCTAGAACCTACGATCACCACATAGGTCAACCCCACAAACCCCAGAATCCCTAATGGGTAGCTGATTTCTTTGAAGAAGGGCAATAGCAAACCGGCTTTGGGCGGCAAGTTGACATCAAAGCCTGAGCGCACCCAACTGTAAAAAAGCTCCATCACACGCAGGTTGCTGACCTCAGAAATGCTAAAAACCAAGTAAAGCGCAGCCAGCAAACCAATGATGGATTGCCAAAGGTATTTTTCGCCTGAGGGCATTCCCTCTGGGTCTTTGCGCACCACTTTGCGCCAATCATCTACCCAACCTATGGCACCAAAACCCAAAGTAACCAACAGCACAATCCACACAAATCGGTTGGACAAATCTACCCACAGCAAAGTTGACAGTGCAATGGCTAGCAATATCAGCACGCCTCCCATGGTGGGCGTGCCCGATTTCACAAGGTGCGCTTCAACACCGTAACCTCTGATGGGTTGTCCAATTTTCAATTGTGTCAATTTGCGAATCACAAAAGGGCCTGCAATCAGTCCGATCATGAGCGCAGTCATTGCAGCCATCACCGCCCTGAAAGTAAGGTATTGAAATACACGCAAATAGCCAAAATCGGGCGATATGCTTTGCAACCACTGGGCCAAGCTCAAGAACATGGAACCTCCGTGGCGCTAGAAGAAGTTGACTGGCTGTTGACCCACGACTGAATGGCGTGCACCACACGCTCCATCCGCATGAACCGAGATCCTTTGATCAGCACTGTGTTTACCAAGGGTAATCTGGCTCGTACCTGTGCATACACCTCATCGATTGATTGGCAATGCTTTGCATTTAAAAAAACTTTGGCGGTATCGCGACTGAGTTCTCCTAAAGTGATGAGATGTTCAATGCCACTGGCTTGTGCATAGCGTCCAACCTCTGCATGAAAGGCAGCGCCTTGAGTCCCTACTTCCCCCATGTCCCCCAACACCAATAAACGAGGTTGGGATGATTGCGCCAATACATTGATAGCCGCCCTGACAGAGTCAGGGTTGGCGTTGTAGCTGTCATCGATCAAGACCAGCTCTCGGTCTGCCCATTTGAGAAACAGTGACCGTGATCTGCCATTGACTGGTTCAAATGCAGCAATGCCTTGTTCTATGCACGCCAATGGAACGTTTGCTGCAACTGCGCAAGCGATGGCGGCCAAGGCGTTGAGCACATTGTGATCGCCTGCAACAGACAAGCTGGTGTTGATTCGGCCCTTAGGAGTTTGCACGCTGAGTTGCCACTGTTGTTTGGACCATTCACCATTCACCAAATGAATATCTGACTTTTTGGTTTTCCCAAAGCAGAGCACTTGTTTGTGGGCGGCCAGTTGTCGCCACACATCGGCATAAGGGTCCTCAGTGGGGAAAACAGCGATGCCATCGGGTGGCAATGCTGCAATTACTGCACCGTTTTCAGCAGCAACTGCTTGAACACTGTGCAGGAACTCTTGGTGTTCACGTTGCGCGTTATTGACCAATGCCACCGTAGGCGCGGCCAAGCTGGCAAGTTCAGCAATTTCCCCTACATGGTTCATTCCCAACTCGACCACAGCGCTGCGATGGCGGGATTGCAGTCGCAATAAAGTCAGGGGCAAACCAATGGCGTTATTGAAGTTTCCTTGGGTCGCCAAGGCGTCTTCACCTTGCCATGCACGCAATATGCTGGCAATCATCTGTGTGACGGTGGTCTTGCCATTGCTGCCTGTGACAGCAATCATGGGTATTGAAAACTGAGAACGCCAAGCCTGCGATAACTGCCCCAATGCTTGCAATGTGTTCGCTACCTCTAGGCCCATCAAGCCAGCATTTTCAAACCGCGGGTTGCAATCGCAACAGCGACACCTTGCCCAGGCAGTTGCGCTAAAAAATCATGTCCGTCAAATCGATCGCCTTTCAATGCGACAAACAAATCGCCCTTGATCAGACTGCGACTGTCAGTGTGTATACGCGACACCAGCAGGCTGGGGTCGCCAATCAAACGGCTATGCGGCAACCAGGTATGGAGTTGTCCCAAGGAAATATTCAGGTCTTGCGTCATGAGGTGCTCCAAAGACTCAATGCCACCAAAGCCTGTTTTTCATCTGAAAAAGGTATTTTCAAACCCTTGATTTCTTGGTAATTTTCATGTCCCTTGCCAGCGATCAGGATGACGTCTTGTGGCTTGGCTTTTTCAATGGTTTGGGCAATGGCCTCTGCTCGGTCTATGCAAATGATCGCCTGAGCGGGGTTGGACAAACCATCCACCATGTGCGCAATGATTGTTTGTGTTTGTTCGTTGCGAGGGTTATCACTGGTCAAGACAATCAAGTCTGCACCATCCTCTGCCGCTTTTGCCATGGATGGTCGTTTGCTTGCATCGCGGTCGCCACCGCAACCAAAGATGCAATGCAACTGTCCTTCACGCGCAGTTGTCATGGGTCTCAAGGCTTTGAGTGCCTGCATCAAAGCATCAGGCGTGTGCGCATAGTCAATGACAACATATGGCTTGCCTGAACCACCCAAACTTTGCATTCGGCCTGGCACGGATGGGAGTTTGTGGCACGCCTTGATAGCTTGTGAAAGCTCTATCCCGAGTGCTCGCATTGCAGCCAAAACTCCCAGCAGGTTAAGCACATTGAATTCCCCGACCACATCGGTTGTCATGGGGTGAACTTCATCGCCTTCCACCACCTCAAATTCCAAACCGTATTCACCGATTTGCACAGACTGCCCACGCAGCCTTGCGCTTGAATGCATCGAAATAGTCCAAATGTCAGGCCGGGTTTTCTCTGGTGTCGCTTGTAACCGAATAGCCAACGCATGGCCGTGCGAATCATCGATATTGATCACAGCTGCTTGCAAGTCAGGCCAATCAAATAGCTTAGATTTGGCTTGCCAATAGGCATCCATACTGCCGTGGTAATCCAAATGGTCTTGCGTGAAATTGGTGAAGATAGCGATCTTCAGTTTCGTCCCATCCAAGCGATGTTCATTCAACCCTATAGACGAAGCTTCTATGGCACAGGCTTGGACGCCATCATTGACCCACTGACGCAACTGCGCATGAAGTTGCAGGGAATCCGGTGTTGTCATTCCAGTGTTGTGTAGTTGGTGCGCTTCACCCATGCCCAATGTGCCAACCACTGCGCACCTTAGACCTGTTCGGCTAAGAGCATGCGACAACCACCATGCGGTGGATGTCTTGCCATTGGTACCTGTCACGGCCAGCATCTGCAGCTTTTGGCTTGGAGACTCAAAGTAAGTATCAGCAATCGGGCCACAAGCTTGTTTTAAATCTGGGTAGACGCCAACTCTTGTCTCGTCCTGTATCCAGGGAAATTGTTCAATGCCTTTTGCCTCTACAAGGCATGCGCTGGCCCCTTGGGATAAAGCTTGCGCTACATATTGGCGGGCATCTTGCGTCAAGCCAGGATAAGCAAAAAAAGCATCGCCTTGTTTGACCTTACGGCTGTCAATGTGCAGTTTCCCAGTGACTTTTTCTTGTAACCATTGCGCAGCTTGTGGAGGCGTCTGAAATGTTTGCATCAAAACGACTCCGCTTCGGCTTTGGCAACGATTTGTGGTTTAACGGCTCGGTCGGGTTGGATGCCCAACATCCGCAGAGTCTGCTGCACAGTTTCACTGAATACAGGTGCAGCAACATCGCCCCCAAAGTAACGTCCATTGCTGGGCTCGTCAATCATCACTGCAACCACAATGCGTGGTTTTTCAATGGGGGCCATGCCTACAAAAAATCCTCTGTATTTTTTGTCTGCGTAGCCTTTGCCTTCTTGTTTATGGGCCGTCCCCGTTTTTCCACCTACGGAATAACCCATGGTTTGTGCCTTGGGTGCGGTGCCTCCTGGCCCCGCGACCATGTTGAGCATGTTTCGAACTGCCACCGCGTTTTGAGCGCTGATGGAACGCACACCCACCACCTTGTCCTCTCGCTTGAGAAGGCTCACGGGTACGACTTCACCATCTCTTGCAAACACCGTATAGGCTTGTGCCAACTGAAACAAACTGGTTGACAATCCATAACCATAGCTCATGGTGGCTTGTTCAATGGGTCGCCAATTTTTGTAGGACCGTAAACGCCCGGCGACTGCGCCAGGAAAGGGAATTTGCGGCTTTTGTCCAAACCCTACTTGGGTGTACATCTCCCACATATCCTTGGGTGTCATCTTCATCGCAATTTTGACTGTGCCGATATTGCTGGACTTTTGAATCACTTCAGACACGCTCAACACGCCATGCGGATGAGCGTCGGTGATGGTTTTGCCGTTCATGTTGAACTTGCCAGGCGATGTGTCTATGGGCGTATCGGGTTTAACCATGCCTTTTTCCATCGCCAAGGCAATCACAAAAGGTTTCATGGTTGAACCTGGCTCAAAGGTGTCTGTCAATGCCCTATTGCGCATTTGTACGCCATTGAAATTGCTTCTTTTCTCAGGTGAATAACTTGGGTAGTTGGCCAGTGCCAGCACATCCCCTGATTGCGCATCCAACACCACCACGCTGCCAGCAGCAGCTTTGTTGTCAATCACTGCTTCGCGTAATTTTTGGTAAGCAAAGTATTGAACTTTGCTGTCGATACTCAGTTGCAAGTCTTTGCCGTCTTCCGGTGGAATTTCGTCACCAATGCCTTCCACAACTTGCTTGTGACCGTTGTTGATCACTCGCCGTGAACCACTCTTTCCCGCTAGATGCTTGTTGAAGGCAAGTTCCACGCCCTCTTGCCCCACATTTTCAATATTGGTAAATCCCACGACGTGTGCAGCAGCTTCACCTTCTGGGTACATGCGCTTGTACTCCATGGTGGTGTACACACCTCGAACACCCAGCTCTGTGATTTTTTTGCCCAGTGCCATGTCAGCTTGCCTCTTGAGCCATACATGCTTGCGTTTGGGGTCTTTGATTTTTTCTCGAATTTCTGATAAGGGTACTTCTAGCAAGAGTGCAAGCTCTTTGAGCTTGGGATTGCTTGTATCCATTTCTTCTGGACTGGCCCAAATACTTGGCATAGGAACACTTGACGCCAGGATGAGTCCATTACGGTCGAGCACCCGCCCACGGTTGGCAGGTATCTCTAAGGTTCTTTCAAAACGAACCTGTCCTTGTTTTTTAAAAAAATTGTTATCGAGTACTTGTACATAGGCTGCTCGCACTACCAAACCGATGAACCCCAGAGCGATTCCGGCAACAATGAATTGGCTGCGCCATATCGGTGTTTTGCTCGCGAGCAAAGGATTGGTGGAGTACTGAACGCTGCGACTGCTCATGGCTGCGCCTTGGGTGGTGTACTGGCTGATACATTTTCACTGCTTGCACCTTGAACAGAGACGTACTGCGTGATGGCAGGAGAAATGGTGTGCATATGCATCTGTTCGCGAGCGAGTTTTTCCACTCGCAAAGGCGTTGCTTGTGCGCCACTTTCTACATCCAATCTATCGTGCTCGGTATCGAGCCTTTGCGCCAAAGCTTTGGCTCTGTCAAGCTCGGTATACAAGCGCCGAGACTCATATTGGGTGCGAACCAAATACAGCGCACTCAGCACGACTGCCATAAGCAACAAAGCACTGACGCGTGTCATGTAGCCTCCTGCATAGGTAAGCGTTCAGCTATGCGCAAAATGGCACTTCGACTGCGTGGATTGGCGCTGACCTCTTCAGCACTGGGACGTTTCCGCCCCAAATCGCGCAGCGCTAATTTCGCTGGGCTGGCAAACGGGGCTCGTCGGTCATAGACTTCTTTCGCGTTCTTCGCGATGAATTGTTTGACCATGCGGTCTTCAAGCGAATGAAAACTGATCACGACCAGACGCCCTCGCGGTTGTAAGACCTGCAGACTGGCGTCCAATGCCTGTGCAAGCTCTTCAAGCTCTCGGTTAATAAAGATGCGAAAGGCTTGAAAGGTTCGTGTTGCTGGGTTTTGACCCGCTTCACGGGTTTTGACAACTGAAGCAACCAAGTCAGCCATGGCCAATGTGGTCGATGGCAGTTGCCCCGCATCGCGTTGGGCGACGATGGCTTTGGCAATGCCATTGGCAAACCGTTCTTCTCCATAGTCACGAATCACCTGAGCTATTTGGTCGGTGCTTGCCACGCCTAGCCATTCGTGGACGCTTGGGCCCTTGCTTGTGTCCATCCGCATGTCCAACGGGCCGTCCTGACGGAATGAAAAGCCTCGCTCTGGGTTGTCGATTTGCGGCGAGCTCACCCCCAGATCCATCAGCACACCGGCGACGCTGTGGCGCGGCAGTTGGTTCAGGGCTTCGAATCCCTGATGGCGTATCTGCATTCGGGGCTCGCTCATCGACTGTGCCACTGCAATCGCTTGCGGGTCTTTGTCGAAGACGATCAATTGGCCCGCTGGGGACAG
>RFMX01000054.1 GCA_009927495.1 Betaproteobacteria bacterium | reverse complement strand
GATCAGGTCGCCGATGTACTGGGGTGAAATCACGTCCAAAAACTCGCTGCCCGCAGGCACACCGGCGCGGTTGATCTCGATCAGCAACTGGCGCGCAATGCGCAAACCCTCGTCGATGCGAAAGCTCTCGTCCAGGTAAGGGTCGTTGATCAAGCCCTTCCAGCCCACGGTGGTGCGGGGCTTTTCAAAATACACCCGCATCACAATTTCCAAGGTATCGGCATATTTTTCGCGCTCGACCTTCAAGCGCCGGGCATAGTCCAAGGCGGCGGCAGGGTCATGAATAGAGCAGGGGCCCATCACCACCAACAAGCGGTCGTCTTTGCCCACCATGATTTTGTGTATGCGTTGGCGGGTTTTGGCGATCAAGCTCTCGACAGCGGTGCCGGCAATGGGGAAGAAACGGATCAAATGTTCAGGCGGCGGCAACACGGTGATGTCCTTGATGCGTTGATTGTCGGTTTGGCTGGTCTGGTCATTGATCGGCGCATAAGCATCAGGCTTGGGGGTTTTCATCGAAGCTCCTTGGAAGCGATTCAAATCGGGGGCAAAAAGAAGGCAAAAAAAAACCGCCGTTGTTTCGGCGGTTGGTTCGGGGTTTCAGTGCGCTGTTTGCGTTTAAACCTCTCGACCGCCGGTGAAGCGTGAGAAAAAGTAAGCAAAGTAAAAGTGCATAGAAACCATGGGCATTAATGTAGCACAGGCTTTTTCAGCGTTTGGAGTAGCCGTATTTAGGCGGTGCCGCCCACCGTCAGGCCGTCAATGCGCAAGGTGGGTTGACCCACTCCCACTGGCACGCTTTGGCCCTCTTTTCCGCAGGTGCCCACACCTGGGTCCAGCGCCATGTCGTTGCCAATCATGCTGACACGGGTGAGTGCATCAGGGCCGTTACCGACCAAGGTGGCACCCTTGACGGGGTATTGGATTTTTCCGTTTTCCACCCAAAACGCCTGGCTGGCTGAAAACACAAACTTGCCCGAGGTGATATCCACTTGGCCGCCACCAAAGTTGGTGGCATACAAACCTTTTTTGATGCTGGCGACGATTTCTTCGGGGGCCTTGTCTCCCGCCAACATATAGGTGTTGGTCATGCGGGGCATGGGTACATGCGCATAGCTTTCGCGCCGCCCATTACCGGTAGGGGCGACACCCATCAAACGGGCGTTCAAGCTGTCTTGGATGTAGCCGACCAAAATACCGTCTTCAATCAGTATATTTTTCTGGCTGGCGTGGCCTTCATCGTCCACATTGAGCGAACCACGGCGATCGGCGATGGTTCCGTCATCCAATACGGTGACGCCTTTGGCGGCAACACGTTGGCCAATCTTGCCGCTAAAGGCGCTGGAACCCTTGCGGTTGAAGTCGCCCTCCAAGCCATGACCGATGGCTTCGTGCAACAAAATGCCTGGCCAACCCGAACCCAACACCACGGTCATTTCGCCGGCAGGCGCAGGTCGCGCCTCCAAGTTGGTCAGCGCCGAGCCAACAGCTTCGTCGACATAACGCGTTAAGCATGCCGCATCGAAATGCCCCAAGCCAAAACGACCACCGCCGCCTGCTGAGCCACTTTCACGCCTTCCGTTTTGCTCGACGATGACCGAGAGCGACAAGCGCACCAAGGGGCGAACATCAGCGGCCAAAGTGCCGTCAGCGCGGGCCACCATGACCACGTCGTACTCGCTGGCCAAACCGGCCATGACTTGAACCACACGGGGATCTTTGGCGCGGGCTTGCTTTTCTAAGCGCTCAAGCAGTTTAACTTTGGCGGTACTGTCCAAGCTGCTGATCGGGTCTTGGCCTTTGTACAACTGGCGGCTGGGCGCGATCACGCGGCTAGGCACTTTGGTGCTGGCGTTCAAACCTGCTGTGGCAATGCTGCGTACCGTGTGCGCAGCGTCCATCAAAGAAGCCATGGAAATATCGTCGGAGTAGGCAAAAGCGGTTTTCTCGCCACTGACTGCACGCACGCCCACGCCCTGATCGATGCTGAAAGAGCCGGTTTTAACGATCCCTTCTTCCAAACTCCAGCCTTCGGAGCGGGTGTACTGAAAGTACAAGTCCGCGTCATCCACC
>RFMX01000446.1 GCA_009927495.1 Betaproteobacteria bacterium | reverse complement strand
TCGGCCTCTTGGGCGTCGTAGGTCGACTTGTCCCAAAGTTCAAAATGGCTGCCCATGCCCAACAACATCACTTCTTTGGTGATGTGAGCGGCGCTGCGTAATTCGGGTGACACAAGAACACGGCCTGTGCCATCCATTTCCACATCCATAGCGTTGCCCAACAAAATGCGTTTCCACCATTGGGCAGTCATGGGCAATGACGCCACACGCTCTCTGAATTTTTCCCACTCTGTGCGAGGAAACAGCATCAAACATCCGTGGGGATGGCGGGTGATCGTGAGTTGTCCTGCTGTCGTTGCACTCAGCACATCACGGTGACGCGTTGGAACCGACAAGCGGCCCTTGGCATCCAAACTTAACGATGACGCACCTTGAAACACGGCTAACAAACCCCTGGTTACACAAAAATGGCTTGGGAAAGTGAAGAATCTCACATTTTTGCACCAAATACCACTTATCTGCACTTTAACAGGATTTTCTGTGCTTGCAAGACTTAAAATGAAGTTTTTGCAGCAAAATCAACAACTTAGCTCGTATTTCGCATTGTCATCCATTTAAAAAATCATTATTAATGAAGTACTTAGAAGAGGTATCGAATGTGATTTATAAGATTTTTGGGCGAAAAAAAAGCAGGCCCTATGTGGCCTGCTTTTCACCAAACGTTGCTAAGGGGAGTCAATCGCCAAACATTTTTTGCTTCAATTCACGGCGTTGTTGAGCCTCTAGCGACAAGGTGGCAGTCGGTCGGGCTAATAAACGACCCACCCCAATAGGTTCACCCGTTTCATCGCAATATCCGTAGTCTCCGCTGTCGATACGCGAAATAGATTGCTCAATTTTCTTCAAGAGTTTGCGTTCACGGTCACGGGTGCGCAGTTCTAATGCGTGCTCCTCCTCGATGGTGGCACGATCAGCGGGGTCGGGCACGATGACGGTGTCTTCACGCAAATGCTCGGTGGTCTCGCCAGCATTGGCCAAAATATCCGTTTTCAACTGAACCAATTTCAATCGGAAAAAAGCCATTTGCAGTGCATTCATGTACTCGTCATCAGACATGGCAAGCACCTCTTCATCAGAGACAGTCGCAGGTGTTTTGCTTTTCCAGTTATTGGCAAGCTTGGGGTTTTTGACAGGAATCGTGGGAACAACCGCTGGCAGGGTTGGGACAGAAATAGGCCCATAGCTGGCTTTGGCCATGGTGGAGGCCACGCTCAACCCAGGAGGCGGCGGCATCATGGACATGGCCTTTGCAGCTCGTGGAGACTTTTTGGCGTTATCTGGTGTGGACTCAGCCCGAGTGGAAACAGATGCTGGCGATTTCAAGGGAGGTGAAGGCACTTTGGCCTTGGTGGGGACAGTTTTGGCGGCAGTTGTCACAGTTTTGCTTACAGGTTTCGCAGGGTTGGTTTTTTTGATCGGCAGCGCTTTCTTGGTCGCTGGTTTTTTTGCAGATGCCGTACCCTTATTGGCAGGCATGGCTTTCTTTGCAGGCACGGCTTTCTTTGCAGGGACAGCTTTTTTGGCAACGGCCTTTTTCACAACAACAGGTTTTTTAACAGGCACTGCTTTCTTCTTTGTCGCAGGTTTCGGGGCTGGCACGGGTTTCTTGGCCGCGACAGGTTTTTTGGTGGCTACAGCTTTCTTTGTTACAACAGGTTTTTTTACTGCAACGGTTTTTTTAGCTACAACGGGTTTCTTGGCAGGTGCTTTCACTGCCTTGGCCTTAGGCTTTGCAGCCGCGACCTTGGTTTTACTCTTGGCTTTGCTGTTGCTCGAATGCTTTGTGGATTTCAATGCAAATCTCCCTACAGGGTGGCGTCGAGTGCACTAGCACCAAGCCCCATACTGCTTCTGGTTGTTGTTTATTACTTCATGCGTGACCAGTGCCAAGGGCTTAGGGCAAAACCTCTTATCAAGCCAATGGCGCGCGGATTGTACTCAGCTTATGCACTGTTCCAAGCCCTGCTGGAAGATATCTTTTGGCAAATCGATACCAATGAATACCATTTTGCTCGTTCGCTTCTCGTCAGGCGCCCAAGCTTGGCCTAAATCACTGCCCATGAGTTGGTGTACCCCTTGGAAAATCACCTTGCGCTCCGTGCCTTTCATGTGTAGCACGCCTTTGTAGCGCAACATGCGTGGGCCATAGATATTGACGATAGCGCCCAAGAAATCTTCCAGCTTGGCCGGGTCCAAAGCACGGTCTGCTTTAAAGACAAAACTTTTGACATCGTCATCGTGGTGGTGATGGTGGCCGTGATCATGATCATGGTCGTGTCCATGGTGTGCATGGTCATGTTGGTGCGAGGGGTGATCGCAATGCGCATCATGTGCATGGTGGTGGTGACCGTCATTTAAGAAATCGGGGTCAATTTCTAAGGTGGTATTGAGGTTGAAGCCCCTCAAATCAAACACTTTGTCTATTGCAATTTCACCAAAATGCACGATGTGCTGAGGCGCCCGAGGATTCATATGCTTTAAGCGGTGCTGCAATGCATCCAGCTCTTGGGCAGACACAAGCTCACTTTTGCTGATGAATATTTGGTCCGCAAAGCCGACTTGGCGACGTGCTTCTTGCCGGTCATTCAAGGTTTGCGCTGCATGTTTGGCGTCCACCAAAGTCAGCACCGCATCCAGCAAATAGCTTTCAGCAATTTCATCATCCATGAAAAAAGTTTGCGCGACCGGCCCTGGGTCTGCCAAGCCAGTGGTTTCGATGACAACGCGCTCAAAGTCAAGCTCGCCTTTGCGTTTTTTTTCAGCCAAATCTTGCAAAGTGGTGCGTAAATCTTCGCGGATCGTGCAACACACACAGCCATTGCTCATTTGAACAATGTGCTCTTTGGTGTCTGCGACCAATATTTCGTTGTCTATATTTTCTTCACCAAATTCATTTTCGATCACGGCAATTTTGAG
>RFMX01000057.1 GCA_009927495.1 Betaproteobacteria bacterium | reverse complement strand
GCAGGTCTATACGCGTTTGGATTACCAGCATTTAGCCAAGACCTATGACGCCGCCCACCCGCGTGCGCGTAAGAAAACCACATGAAAACTTTGAAACTTAAAGCCGGCAAGGAACGCTCAGCCTTGCGAGGTCACCCTTGGATTTTCGATTCAGCGATAGCCAAAGGAGGCGCAGACGCTGGAGAGACCGTCCGCGTGGAGTCGCAGACAGGTCAATTTTTAGGTTGGGCTGCTTTCAGTCCTACTTCCAAAATTCGTGCGCGCATATGGTCATTTCAGGAAGCTGAGCACATTGACACCGTATTTTTCGAGCGACAAGTTGCAACTGCGGTTGCCATGCGCTCACGCCTGCAAGTGCCTTCCACTGGCGTGCGACTTATCCATGGTGAGGCCGATGGACTGCCGGGTTTGATTGTGGACAGCTATGACGGCACCTTGGTAGCGCAATTCTTGTCTGCAGGCACTGAACGATTCAAAGCTGACATTGTCAAAGCTTTGGTTCTGCATACCGGCGCTCAACGTGTGTTCGAGCGCTCTGACTCTGGTGTGCGGGGCTTAGAGGGCTTAGAGGCCAAGACAGGTTGGCTGTTCAGATCGCCTGGCGCCAGTGACACCACTGCCATGGTGATTCAAGAGCACCATTGGAGCCTAGAGTTGGACATCTTGGAAGGACATAAAACCGGGTTCTATTTGGACCAGCGCGACAGTCGATTGAAGTTTGCTGAATATGCCCAGCGCCTAGGCCTGCAGCATGTTTTGAACTGCTATGGCTATACCGGCGGTTTCAGTGTGGCGGCATTTAAGCGGTATGCGCACAGCAGGTTTATTGGGAAGCGGCGCCACGGTGACCACAGTGGATTCTTCAGCACCTGCTATTGCCAAAGCACAGGCCAATGTCAAGCGCAATGGGTTTGATGAGCGCAATGCAGCCTTCCTTGATGCTGATGTCAACGCCACCTTGAGAAGCATGCACAAAGAGGGGCGTCGCTTTGATGGCATTGTGTTGGATCCACCCAAATTTGCACCCAGTGCAGCCCATGCCGAGCGTGCGGCGAGGGCCTATAAAGACATCAACCGATGGGCTTTCAAGTTACTTTCGCCAGGCGGGGTGCTGTTTACCTACAGTTGCTCAGGCGGTATTGCCCCAGAGTTATTTCACAAAATCGTCGCGTCCGCTGGCACCGATGCGGGTGTCGATGCTTATTTTCTTGACCGAGTTCAAGCTGCACCCGATCACCCCATGACCGTGTGCTTTCCTGAGGGTGAATACCTCAAAGGTTTGGTTTTGATGCGCAA
>RFMX01000361.1 GCA_009927495.1 Betaproteobacteria bacterium | reverse complement strand
GAAAAAATCAACGGTTGTTTGAATTGGCTTCTAGCAAATCGGGGCGAGCAGAAGCGGGAATGTGTTTGGCTGCGGTTTTTTGCGCAGGGCTTTGGCATTCATCTGCCAAGCGTTGCGACCGCACAGAATCCATCAGCATGGATTTTTCTGCGGTTTGAATCCAGACTGCGCCAGTGTGGTCATCCTCCAAACGAACCGCACCTGAAGCGGTGGGCACAGGGGTCAAGCGGTAAACACGTTTGTTCATTTTCAAAATAAAGCGGCCAGGCAATGCGGTGTCGGGCCACAACATGATCATCTTGCGGTCCTCACAGACAAGTGCGCCGGTGTGCACTTTGGCGGCGATGGATAGCACCTCTTTGGAGACCTCTTGGGCCGCCAAAGGCGCGTTCAAAGAAAACATCGACAAACCCAGGGTGACAGTGATCGGCAAAATTTTTCTCATGACACGCCCCTTTTGTTCATTATTGGAAATACAACAAAGCATGTGCAGGCAAAGCATGCCCTGTCGCGTGTGCTCTTTCTAACACGGACCAAAAAAAGCGGTAACTAGCGCGGTCATGCAACTGCCCGCCCAGTTGAATGGGTGCCCAGTCGGCTTTAACAGCCACTTGCAAAATATCCGCAGCTTGTTCGACCTCGACACCTGAAGGAGAAAACGCCGCCAAGATAGGACGCACTTGGCTTGGGTGAATGCTCCACATACGTGTAAAACCAAATTCGAAGGCTGCGCGGCTTGCGGCACTTTGCATAGCTTGGGCATCGTTGAATTCCGTCACCACGCAATGCGATGGCGTTTTGCCATGGGCATGGCAAGCACTGGCAATGGACAGCTTTGCTTGCACAACCAAGGGATGGCTGAACTGTCCCGCTACACCCATGGCAGAGGCAGGCACCGCGCCACCGTGGGCTGACACAAAGTCCATCAAACCAAAACTCAACGATTGAACGCGGGGGTGGGCCGCAATACCAAAAGCGTTGTGTACCGCCAGCGGTGACTCAATCAAGGCATGTAAAGGCAGATGGGCACCACCGGCTGCATCGATGGCTTGCACTGCAGTGTGGATGTCCGCAACAGACTCCACCTTGGGCAACATGATGTGGCACCACCGAGAGCTGGCTTGTCCGACCAAGATGGCGATATCTTGTTCAAAAGCAGGATGACCCAAGGGGTGTACACGAACCGCCACACGGGCATCGGAGGAGGCACTGGTGGCCAAGCTGAGCACCAATTCAGCATGTTCCTTTTCGCCACCTACCGGCGCACCGTCTTCGCAATCCAAGGTGACATCCATGACACCCACACCAAATTCTTGGTGTAACTCGGCCTGCAACTGCAGGCTTTTGCGCATACGAACTTCCACGCCGCTGTAGTGGTCACAGACGGGCAACACCCTAGCGGCGGCTTGCGCACCCAGCAAGACCTCGCGGGGATGTTTCATGTGTACGTCACCCGTCCTTGTTAAAGCAAATGGGCCACACCGGCTTGCTCGTCGGTCAGCTCTTTGAGTGTTTTATCAATGCAAGTTTGGCTGAAAGCATCGATGGACAAGCCTTCGACCACTTTGTATTCGCCGTTGTCACAAGTGACAGGGAAACCAAACATCACATCTTTGGGAATGCCATACCAACCTTGTGAAGGGATGCCCATGGTCACCCATTGGCCATGGGTGCCCAATGCCCAGTCACGCATGTGGTCGATCGCGGCGTTGGCAGCGGATGCAGCAGAAGACAGGCCACGCGCTTCAATGATGGCCGCACCACGTTTGCCAACGGTGGGTAAAAACACGGTTTCATTCCACACGTGGTCATTGATCATGTCTTTGACAGAGGCACCATCAATGGTAGCGAAGCGGTAATCGGCGTACATGGTGGGCGAATGGTTACCCCACACACACAGCTTGTGGATGCTCGCCACGGGCTTGCCGGTTTTGGCAGCGATTTGGCTCAAGGCGCGGTTGTGGTCCAAACGCAGCATGGCGGTGAAGTTGCCTGGCTTTAAGTCGGGTGCCGACTTCATAGCGATGTAGGCATTGGTGTTGGCAGGGTTGCCCACCACCAGCACTTTGACGTTGCGTGAAGCCACTGCGTTCAAGGCTTTGCCTTGGGCTGTGAAGATGGCGCCATTGATGGCCAACAGTTCTGCGCGCTCCATGCCAGGGCCGCGGGGACGCGAACCCACCAGCAAGGCGTAATCCGTGTCTTTGAAAGCCGTCAGAGGGTCTGCATGTGCTTCCATGCCTACCAACAAAGGAAAAGCACAGTCTTCCAACTCCATCATCACGCCTTTGAGGGCTTTTTGCGCTTTTTCATCAGGAATTTCAAGCAGTTGCAAGATCACCGGCTGGTCTTTGCCGAGCATTTCGCCAGAGGCAATACGGAACAACAAGGCGTAGCCAATTTGGCCTGCTGCGCCTGTGACGGCGACGCGAACGGGTTTTTTACTCATGACAATCTCCGGGATAAATTAAAACAAAACTATAAAAATTCAAAAGCGTCAACTGGAAGACATGTGTCTTATAGAAGATATGATAACGTCTACGTTCTCTCTTTTTCTGACAAGCCACATTTCTATGCACCATGAGTATTGAAACCAGCCTCGCACCTTCTGCTCCTGTGGCAGGGATTGCGCCTGCCTTCAGTCCACTTTATCAGCAGATCAAGGCGCTGGTTTTGCAAAGCCTGCAAAGCGGTGAGTGGAAGCCAGGCGAACCCATTCCCAGCGAGTTCGAATTGGCGGCCCGCTACAAAGTCAGCCAAGGTACAGTGCGCAAAGCCATTGACGAATTGGCGCAAGACAATTTGCTGATACGCCGCCAAGGCAAGGGCACGTTTGTGGCCACCCATGCGGAACAACAGGTTCAGTACCGTTTTTTGAAACTCAAGCCCGACCATGGCGACCTCAACAGCCAAGGACCAGCCGAACGACTCATCATCGATTGCAAGCGCACACGTGCCAATAACGATGTGGCCAAAGCCCTGCGCTTGCGCGGTGGCGATGCGGTGCTGCAACTGCGAAGGGTGCTTTCTTTTGGCGGCGTCCCCACTATTTTGGAAGACATCTGGCTGCCTGGTGGCCCTTTTAAAGGCTTGACCGCTGAACGCTTGAGCGCTGACCAAGGCCCCATGTACGCACTGTTTGAAACCGAATTTGGCATCCGTATGGTGCGAGCGCAAGAACGCTTAAGAGCGGTCAACCCCAGCCATGAGGAGGCTAAGTTGCTGAAAATCGAACAAAACCTGCCTTTGTTGAGTGTGGAGCGACTGGCTTTCACCTACCAAGACACTCCGATGGAGTGGCGCCGAGGTCTTTACCGAACTGACACACACTATTACGACAATGAATTGAACTGAATCCCCTTGTCAGGCTGGGTTGGCATTCATTTTTGTGCATTGCAATAGAATGAAAAAACCAACAGGCTCAGACACTCCTCCATTGATGTTGACCAGCACATGTCCTCAAGCCAGAAAGCTCACCCTATGACAGAACCCGTCCAAAACAGGCCAGAATTTCGCAATATCAACGCTTTTGCGGACTTGCCTTCTTACCGTTTGCCCGCTGCGGGTTGGGTGTCCATATTGCACCGTATCAGTGGGGCCCTGATGTTTTTGTTGCTGCCCTTCATCATTTGGCTTTTTGACAAATCGATTTCTTCCGAGATTTCCTTTGCCAAGTTCAAGGCGGCTTTCAACGTTGGTGTCGGGCTTTACCCCGCTTGGTTCATCAGCTTGGTGACACTGGCCTTGATTTGGGCCTATTTGCACCATTTGATTGCGGGTCTGCGCCATTTGTACATGGACGCGACGCACAGCGTCGACAAAGCCTTCAGCCAACGCAGTGCTGTTTTCACACTGGTACTCAGCCTGGGTTTGACTGTGCTGTTGGGTGCCAAGTTGTTTAGCGTTTATTGATTTCAGGAAAACCTACGATGACAGATTCAATAACAACAAAGCGAGTGGTGGTTGGTGCGCACTATGGTTTGCGCGACTGGTTAGCCCAACGCATCACGGCAGCCTTGATGGCCTTGTTCACACTGCTGGTGCTGGTGCAAGTTATCTTCACCCGTGGCGAAATTGGCTATGACCTGTGGGCAGGTATCTTTAACCCACAGTGGATGCGCGCACTGACCTTCACCGTCATTTTGGCCCTCACCTACCACGTGTGGGTGGGCATGCGTGACATTTGGATGGACTACATCAAGCCGGTCGGCATACGCTTGGTTTTGCAAATTTTCACTATGGTTTGGTTGCTGTCTTGCATGGGTTGGGCAGTTCAGGTTCTTTGGAGACTTTGATTGATGACACGCTCTTCTCTTCCCCGTCGCCGCTTTGATGTGGTCATCGTTGGTGCCGGTGGCTCCGGTATGCGCGCCTCGCTGCAACTGTCTCGCGCAGGCCTGAATGTGGCTGTTTTGTCCAAAGTGTTTCCTACCCGCTCACACACGGTGGCGGCGCAGGGTGGCATTGGTGCTTCGCTTGGCAAT
>RFMX01000114.1 GCA_009927495.1 Betaproteobacteria bacterium | reverse complement strand
CGGCCAAATGGTGGCAGCTTGCATCTGCGGCGTCTATGCCACCCCCAGGAAAAACATAGGCGCCTGGCGCAAAACTCGCTTGCAGCGAGCGACGAGTCATCAGAACCTCAATGCCGTCTTGCGTGTCACGAAGTAACAAAACCGTGGCGGCAGGCAAAGGCGTGGAAGGAATTCGAGCAGGGTGCAGTTGAAATTGGGCGCGTACCATGGTCACATTATGACAAGGCGATAATCAGCCCATGCGCTTACGATTTACCAAAATGCAGGGAGCGGGCAACGACTTTGTGGTGCTCGATGAGACCCAAGGCTTACTGGGTCTCACCCCTGCCCATTACCGCTTCATCGCGAACCGCCATTTCGGCGTAGGTGCAGACCAAATTCTTTCTGTTCGCCCATCTTCATCTGCAGCAGCAGACTTTGCTTATGTCATCCACAACAGCGATGGCGGTGAAGTTGAGCAATGTGGCAATGGTGCGAGGTGTTTTGTCCGCTTTGTGCGCGAACAAGGTTTGACCGACAAATCCACTGTCAAAGTGCAAGTGCATGGTGGCATCATCACTTTGCGTCAATTGCCTGATGGCTCTGTTCAAGTAGACATGGGGCCTCCAGTGTTTGATTCGGTGCTTGTGCCCTTTGATAATGCGAAGGCCATGTGGCTGGCGGACCCTTCTGGTTTGCTTTGGCGTCTGGCACTCCATGCTCAAGAAAACATCGATGTTGCTGTGCTTTCCATGGGTAACCCGCATGCAGTTGTTCGTGTAGAGGATGTGGACAAAGCGCATGTTGCCTACTTGGGCCCTTTGATTGAAAACCACGCTGCATTTCCCAAGCGTGTGAACGCAGGTTTTTTGCAAGTACTGTCGCGTACCGAGGTGAAACTGCGTGTGCATGAGCGTGGAGCGGGGGAGACCTTGGCATGTGGAACTGGCGCATGTGCCGCGGTGGTGGCCGGTATTCGACAAGGTTGGTTAGATTCAAGAGTCAAGGTGCATACCCAAGGCGGTGTGCTGACCATTGAGTGGCAAGGCGAGGGCGCATCGGTGATGATGAGCGGGCCTGCCACCACTGTATTTACTGGCGAGATGGAGATCCCCGAATGAGCAACTCAATTACCCCCATCACAGAGGACGATATCGCCAATTTTTTGGTGAACACCCCTGATTTCTTTGAGCGTCATGCTCAGCTGCTGTCCAGTGTGCGGTTTGTCAGTCCGCATGGCCAGCGTGCTGTGAGTTTGCAAGAACGCCAAGCCGATATGTTGCGCGAAAAAATTCGCGCCTTAGAGCATCGCATGATGGAAATGATTCGCAATGGCAAGCGATAACGCAGTTTGGCTGATCGTCTACACCGCTGGTCACAAAGTTTGTTGATGGCACAACACCCTGCTGACTTACCAAGCATTATTGTGGATGAAATTCAACACCACTTCATGGTGCCGCAGGTGGCTATTCGTGTTTGGCGTGTGGATGAATCTTTTCAGATTGAGCCATTCGCGCAAGGTGTGAGCGATGAAGTCAAAGCGTTTGCGCAAGGCTTGAGAGCGCCTTATTGCGGCGTAAATGCCGAGTTTGAAGCTGTTGAGTGGTTGGCACACCCACATGAAGCACAGTCTCTGGCTTTGTTGCCGCTTCGAAGTAATCAGTCACCGTGGGTGACAGACGGGACCGAAGGGGTTGCTGAGCCTTCAAGTGATACCAGTTTGGGTTTGTTGGTTTTAGCGTCCCCAGATCCCCAAAGATTTCATTCTTCCATGGGTACGGACTTGCTTAGCCGCATCGCTGAGTTGGCCAGTGCAGCCCTTAGTCGCTTGCGTTGAGCCAATCAACAACTCGAATGATCGACAGCCAAGAATTGGTGACGCGCTATTTATCGCACGTGCGATTTGAAAAGCGCTTGTCTGACAGAACCGTGGCTTTGTACAGCGAAGATTTGAATAAGTTGTCAGCGTGGGCAGGTCAGGCAGGCTTGGCCAATTTGACGCTGGTTGACACACCACATCTTCGGCGTTGGATGGCGCAAATGCATGCCAACGGCAGAAGCCCACGCGGTATTGCCTCATTCTTTCGGGCTGGCGAGGTTTTTTCAATTGGTTAGGCAAAGAGGGTTTGATCCATGCCAACCCTTTGTCTGGGTTGCGTGCGCCTAAAGCGGCCAAGCCACTGCCTAAAGCCTTGAATGTGGACGATGCAGTGCAGCTCGCGCAACACCGCCCCATCGATACAGACCCCTGGTTGCAAGCTCGCGACTCTGCCATGGTGGAACTGCTATACAGCAGTGGACTGCGTGTGGGCGAGTTGATCGGCCTGGACGTTCAAGCCAGTCCTCACGCCAAGGGGTGGATTGATCTCTCAGCTGGTGAAGCGCATGTTTTGGGTAAAGGCTCTAAGCGGCGAAGCGTTCCTGTTGGGCGGCAAGCGTTGCTGGCTGTTCAAGCTTGGTTGACTGTTCGCACGAGCGGCTTGCCAACCAGTGCGGTTGAACAAGCGGCTATGTTTGTGGGCCAAAGGGGGACCAGATTGAGCGCACAAGCTGTGTGGCAACGCTTGCGCTTAAGAGGTCTTCAAGCTGGTATCGCGACACCCGTTCACCCGCACATGTTGC
>RFMX01000161.1 GCA_009927495.1 Betaproteobacteria bacterium | reverse complement strand
TGATGACTTCGGTTGTCAAACATGGCGTCAACTGAACCGCACTTGGGTACATGCTTGGGTCATTGACAATTTGCACTACATCACCGACCTTGACAGCCCAACTGACATCGCTGACTTGAAACAAATTGGCATCCAGTTACGCTGGCCAGACGCCACCGCTGCCCAAGGCTAGCAACGTAAAGCGGATCGCTAGAATAGCCCTCCCACTCTTGGACACCCTTCATGTCACTGTTTGCCCGCCCTGAATACGTTTCCGAAACCTCGCTGTTCATCGATCAGTTGAAGCAGGCCAAGCCCACGCTGGAAGCCGAGCAACGACGGGGCCGCGCTTTGCTATGGGACAAGCCCCTCAATGCCAAGGAACAAAGCGAATTCACCGCAGCCAAGGTGGCGCAAAAGCCCTACGTTTATTTCAATCCCAGCGTCAAGTGAACACACCTGAATTGCCAGCCAATTGGCAAGGACCCACCGGGGACCTGCCCCATATGCCCACGGTCATCGACCATGTGGCGGTGGCCCGCTTGTATGGCGAACCGCTTTTTGCCATGCCGCAGGACCTGTACATCCCGCCCGATGCCTTGCAAATCTTTTTAGAAGCCTTTGAGGGCCCGTTGGACTTGCTGCTGTACCTGATTCGCAAGCAAAACTTCAATATCTTGGACATCCCCATGGCGGGTCTCACCCGCCAATACCTGAGTTATGTGGAAGAAATCCGCAAAACCAACCTTGAGCTTGCCGCTGAATATTTGCTGATGGCAGCCATGCTGATTGAAATCAAATCGCGCATGCTGCTGCCTCCCAAAAAGGTGGCCGAAGGCGTGGAAGCTGAAGACCCACGTGCCGAGCTGGTGCGCCGCTTGCTGGAATACGAGCAACTCAAATTGGCCGCCGCTAATCTCAACCAATTTCCCCAACAAGGGCGGGATTTTTTACGCGCTCAGGTGTACATCGAGCAGTCCATGCAACCGCGATTCCCCCGCGTGGATGCGGTGGAATTACAGCAAGCATGGGCAGATATTTTGCGTCGTGCCAAACTGGTGCAACACCACAAAATCAGCCGCCAAGAACTGTCGGTACGCGAACACATGAGCATCGTCTTGAAAAAACTCCAAGGCCAGCGTTTTGTTGAATTTGCCGATTTATTCGACCCCAGCTTGGGCGTGCCTGTGCTGCTGGTCACCTTTATTGCCTTGCTTGAACTCGCCAAAGAAACTTTGGTCGACATCACCCAAGCCGAAGCCTATGCCCCATTTATGTGCGATTGGCATACGCACCTGTTAACTGATTTTTTGAGGACTACCCGCCATGAGCGTTCAACCCAGCGTACCCACCAACGCCAAGCGCCCTGCCATGACCCTGCACAGCTTGATGAAGATGTACAGCGAAGGCGAAAAAATCACCATGCTCACCGCCTATGACGCCACCTTTGCCGCTTTGGCGGATTTGGCAGGCGTGGAAGTGATTTTGGTGGGCGACTCTTTGGGCATGGTGTGCCAAGGCCACAACAGCACCTTGCCGGTGACGCTGGACGCCATGCGCTACCACACCGAGTGCGTGGCACGTGGCGT
>RFMX01000169.1 GCA_009927495.1 Betaproteobacteria bacterium | reverse complement strand
GCAAAAGCAAAACGGTCGCCCCATCGTCTTGGGCGACATGCCTTTTGGCACTTACGCCACGCCAGAACAGGCGTTTCGCAGTGCCAGCGAATTGATGCGGGTGGGTGCGCACATGGTCAAACTCGAAGGCGGTGCTTGGTTGGCCCCGACGGTGGAGTTTTTGGTGACGCGTGGCATACCGGTGTGTGGCCACATTGGCCTGACCCCGCAAAGCGTCAACACCTTGGGCGGCTACCGAGTACAGGGCCGCACTGACAGCGCCGCGCAGCAGTTGATGCAAGATGCTTTGCAGCTGGAAAAAGCTGGTGCGCAAATGCTGGTGATGGAAATGGTGCCTGCGGTGCTGTCTGGCGACATCACCCGTGCCCTGAGCACTTGCGCCACCATCGGCATTGGTGCGGGTGTGGACACGGCGGGACAAATTTTGGTGTTGCACGATATGTTGGGTGCCACCCAAGGCAAGGTGCCCAAGTTTGCCCACAACTTCATGAACGAAGCCTCCACCATCCAAGACGCGATGACTGCCTTTGTTCGCGCTGTCAAAGAGCAACGCTTTCCTGTGAACGAATTGCACGCTTGGTAAGCACCGCATGTTGATCGCCCGTACGTTGGCCGAATTGCGCCAGCATTTGCAACGCTTTGAGCGACCCGGGTTTGTGCCCACCATGGGCAATTTGCATGAGGGCCATTTGCACCTGCTGCAAGTGGCCAAGCCTTTGGGCGATGTGTTGGTGGCCAGCATCTTCGTCAACCGCTTGCAGTTTTTGCCCTACGAAGACTTTGCCAGCTACCCGCGTACCTTCGATGCGGACTGCGCCAAACTGCGCGAACAGGGTTGCGATGTGTTGTTTGCACCCGATGAGGCTGAGCTTTACCCCCAGCCCCAAACCTTCAAAGTACAACCCGACCCCGCATTGGCCGATATCTTGGAAGGGCAGTTTCGCCCTGGTTTTTTCACCGGTGTATGCACCGTGGTGATGAAACTGTTCATGGCGGTGTTTGCCGGCAAAGCCCAAGGCGTGGCGGTATTTGGCAAAAAAGACTACCAACAGCTGATGGTGATTCGCCAGATGGTGAACCAATTTGTCCTGCCCGTGGAACTGGTGGGCGTGGACACTTGCCGGGCCGCCGATGGCTTGGCGCTGAGTTCGCGCAACGGCTACTTGAGTGCC
>RFMX01000309.1 GCA_009927495.1 Betaproteobacteria bacterium | reverse complement strand
GCCATTCAAGCCAGCATAAATTTGAGGTTCTAAATGTCTGCCGTGAAAACAGGATTTCGCACCCGAAGACTGAAACTGGGCCAAAACTTGATCTAAGTTCATGACTGCTCCTTTGCGATAGCACGCAAACCATCAATCATTTGATCAAGCTTGTCATCGCTCATAAAACTGCACATGGATCGGTCATTGACCAGTAAAACGGGGGCATCAGCACAAGCGCCCATGCATTCCCCTGGCTGAAGTGTGAACAAACCATCGGCCGTGGTGCCACCCACTTCAACTTGAAGTTTTTCACACAAGTGATGAATTGCTTTTTGGGCGCCGCGCAACTGACACGGCAAATTGGTACACACATTGATTTTGAAACGACCCACTGGCTTCAAATTGAACATGTTGTAGAAGGTGCTGACCTCATGCACAGCCATCACCGGCATGCCCAAATACTGCGCCACGCCTTTTTCGCCCTCAGGGCTGATGTGGCCATGCACTTGTTGCACGATGGACAAACAAGCAATCACAGCAGACTGTTTTTGGTCTGCAGGGTATTTGGCAAGCTCTTTATCAAAACGCGCCAGCACCTCAGCAGAAAAAGTCTGGGCTTCAATGATGGGCATATGTCTGCTGTTCATCGGTCAATCTCACCAAACACAATATCCAAAGTGCCAATGATGGCGACGGTATCTGAAATCATATGTCCCCGCGTCATTTCATCCATGGCCGACAGATGTGCAAACCCAGGGGCCCTGATTTTGAGGCGATAGGGTTTGTTGGCGCCATCGCTAACCAAGTAAATACCAAACTCACCTTTGGGATGCTCTACCGCAGCATAAGCCTCGCCTTCGGGAACATGAAAGCCTTCGGTAAAGAGTTTGAAATGGTGAATCAACTCCTCCATGCTGGACTTCATGTGTTCGCGGCTAGGGGGTGCCACTTTGTGGTTGTCGGTGATGACAGGGCCGGGGTTGCTGCGCAGCCATTTCACACATTGCGCAATGATGCGATTGGATTGGCGCAACTCCTCGACACGAATCAAATACCGGTCGTAACAGTCACCTGTTTTGCCAACAGGAATATCAAAATCCATTTGGTCATACACCTCATAGGGCTGGTGTTTACGCAAATCCCAAGTAACGCCAGAACCGCGCAACATAGGTCCGGTGAAGCCCAGGTTTTTGGCTCTCTCAGGTGTGACCACGCCAATGCCCACGGTACGCTGCTTCCAAATACGGTTGTCGGTCAAAAGCGTTTCGTACTCGTCAACGTATTTGGGAAAGCGTTTTGTAAAGTCTTCGATGAAATCCAGCAAAGAGCCTTGGCGGTTTTCATTCAACTGCGCAATCGCTCTGGCATTTTTGATTTTGTTGACTTGGTACTGCGGCATGGCGTCAGGCAAATCGCGGTACACACCACCAGGTCGAAAATAGGCGGCATGCATGCGGGCACCCGATACAGCCTCGTACATGTCAAACAGGTCTTCACGCTCGCGGAAACAGTAAATCAGAATATTCATTGCGCCGCAATCGAAGCCATGCGCACCTAGCCACATCAAATGGTTCAGCATACGGGTGATTTCAGAGAACATGACGCGTATGTATTGGGCGCGAATCGGCACTTCCAAACCCATGAGCTTTTCAATCGCCAAGCAATACGCATGCTCATTGCACATCATCGACACATAGTCGAGTCTGTCCATATAGGGCAAAGCTTGAATATAGGTTTTGCTTTCAGCCAATTTTTCGGTTGCGCGGTGCAGCAAGCCAATATGCGGGTCAGCACGTTGCACCACCTCGCCATCGAGCTCAAGCACCAAACGCAAAACGCCGTGGGCTGCGGGGTGCTGTGGCCCAAGGTTCAGTGTGTAATTTTTGATGTCAGCCATATACGATCAGTGCAAGCCGCCGTAGTTGTCTTCTCGAACAATGCGAGGGGTGATCTCTCTGGGCTCTATGGTGACAGGTTGGTAAATCACACGCTTTTGCTCAGCGTCGTAACGCATTTCGACATGACCTGAAGTTGGAAAGTCTTTACGGAAAGGGTGTCCAATAAATCCGTAGTCAGTGAGGATGCGTCGCAAATCCAAATGCCCTTCAAACAAAATACCAAACAAGTCGAAAGCTTCACGTTCGTACCAATTGGCGCAATTCCATAACTCTGTGAGGGAGGGAAGAATCGGCATATCGTCATCTGTGACGAATACACGCAGACGCAAACGCCAATTGTGTGTCAATGACAGCAAATGGCTGGTCACTGCATAACGAGGTAATTCTGTGAACGCCGAGGGAGCACAGTTTTTGTAATCTGAGTAATCTACGCCGCACAAATCGATCAGTTGCTCAAAAGCCAAGTCTGCATGGTCACGCAGTATTTGGGCAATTTCTAAATAGTCTTTGGCCGCAACCGTCATGGTGATTTCACCTAGCGCAACGCGAATGTCAGGTGAATGATCTGCAAACACCTTGCGTAAAGTGTCTTCAAGTTGGGTGATTGAAACAGTCAAGGCCATGGTCTGCTATCCACGGGCAATGGTGTTTTCACGGCGAATCTTGTTTTGCAACTGCAAGATGCCATAGAGCAATGCTTCAGCCGTGGGTGGGCAACCCGGCACATACACATCGACAGGCACAATGCGGTCGCAACCCCTGACCACAGAATAACTGTAGTGGTAATAGCCACCGCCATTGGCGCAAGAGCCCATGGAAAGCACCCAACGAGGCTCGCTCATTTGGTCGTATACCTTGCGCAAGGCTGGTGCCATCTTGTTGCAAAGCGTACCCGCAACAATCATCAAATCAGATTGTCGAGGACTGGGACGAAACAACATGCCAAAACGATCGATGTCATAGCGAGCAGCACCTGCATGCATCATTTCAACAGCGCAACAAGCCAGGCCAAAGGTCATAGGCCAAAGCGAGCCGGTCTTGGCCCAATTCACCACCGAGTCATATGAGGTGGTGATGAAGCCTTCAGAGAAAACGCCTTCAAGTGACATAAGTTATTCCCAATCGAGGGCGCCTTTTTTCCATTCGTAAGCAAAACCCACGACAAGGATGCCAAGAAAAATCATCATCGCCACAAAACCTGTGGTTCCAATTTCTTTCAGCGATGCTGCCCATGGAAAAAGAAAAGCGATCTCTAAATCGAAAAGAATAAAAAGAATCGCCACCAAGTAGTAACGTACATCGAATTTGCTTCGAGCGTCATCGAAAGCTTCAAAGCCACACTCATAGGGGGAATTTTTGGCCGCATCAGGACGTTGCGGACCTAGAAAATAACCTATGGCCTGCGGCGCTACGCCGACCAACAGGCCAACGAGAATAAATAACATGACGGGCAAATATTGCTCTAGGCTCATTTCAATCTCAGGTTGCAACTTTGGAAGCTAGATTGACAAAAATGTAAGACTCCAGCATGACAACAAGCTGGAGATGGTGCCGTCGGCGAGACTCGAACTCGCACAGCTTTCGCCACTACCCCCTCAAGATAGCGTGTCTACCAATTTCACCACGACGGCATGACTGATTTTTTATCGCCTGCCGCTTTCGCGACGGGCTGTCAAAGCCGATTATCTTAACCCGAAACAGGTCTTTTTCCCCTGTGACAAGTATGAATATCTACTGGCGAAAAGATCATTTCCCCGGAATTTGAGACGCAGGAGAACCGTTAGCAGCAGGCGCAGGCACAGAACTTGGGGCTGAGGGACTTGGAGCTGCAGACGGCGTTACAGCACCAGGTACTTGGTCGGCTGCTGTGGGTGTCACTGGCTTAGCACGCTCTAACACGCTACCTTCGGAGGTGGGTGCGATACGTAAATTACCAAAATACGCTTGGGCCAAAGTACACACAAAAAACACCGCAGCTAAAACGGCTGTGGTGCGAGAAAGAAAATTGGCACCACCACTGGCGCCGAACAAACTGCCTGATGTACCGCTGCCAAAAGCCGCTCCCATGTCAGCGCCCTTGCCGTGTTGCACCAATATCAAACCTATCATGCCAAGCGCAGACAAAATTTGAACAACCATTAACAAGTTCAGTAGTGTGCTCATCAAAACTCCAAATCAGTTACTGCGAGGCTGCAGCCACAATCGATAAAAAATCGGCCGCTTTCAGGGAAGCGCCACCCACCAAACCGCCATCAATATCTTGTTGAGACAACAAGCTTGCAGCGTTTGAGGCATTCATACTGCCGCCATACAAAATGGCAATCTTGTCAGCATGCGCAGAGGCTGCTGACAGTTGGTGCCTGAGCATGGCATGTACTTCTTGGGCCTGTTCTGGCGTGGCTGTTTTGCCTGTGCCAATAGCCCATACCGGTTCGTAAGCCACCACAATCTCGCTGATGCAATGTCCATTGGTATGAATCACTGCAGCCAACTGGCGCTTGACAACCTCAGCGGTTTGTCCGGCTTCACGTTGGGCAAGTGTTTCACCCACGCAAACGATAGGCGTGATGCCAGCAGACAAAGCGCGTTGGGCCTTGAGCGCAACAACTTCATCGGTCTCACCATGGTACTGACGGCGTTCAGAATGCCCTACCAGTGCATAGCGAACACCAAAGTCCCGCAGCATGGCTGCAGACACCTCACCTGTAAATGCCCCGCTATCCGACGCAGAAACGTCTTGAGCACCCCAAAGCAAAGAGCTGGAAGCGCACAGATGTTGCACCTGCGCAAAGTAAGGCGCAGGCACACAAACCGCTGCTTGGCAAGAACTTGAAGTCAAGCCAGCATTGATGGCGTGCAGCAGATCGTGATTGGCAGCCAAGCTGCCATTCATCTTCCAATTGCCCACAATCAATTTGCGCGTCATGGCTTTACTCTTGGTGAGGTTGCTCGTCAGCGTGTGACTGATGAGGAGGCGCTTCGGGGCGGTCCAACAAGGCTTTCATGGACAACTTAATGCGACCTTTTTCATCGGTTTCCAGCACTTTGACACGTACGATTTGACCTTCGGCCAACACGTCGGTGACCTTGGCAATGCGCTCGTGGCTGATTTGGCTGATGTGCAGCAAACCATCTTTACCAGGCAACAAATTCACCAAAGCGCCGAAGTCCAAAATCTTGGTGATGGGGCCTTCGTAGACCTTGCCGATTTCAACTTCTGCAGTTATTTCGCTGATGCGGCGCTTGGCTTCTTCGGCCTTTGCGCCATCGGTGGCAGCAATGGTGATGGTGCCGTCTTCCTCGATATTGATTTGGCAACCTGTTTCTTCAGTCAAGGCGCGAATCACCGCACCACCCTTGCCGATCACGTCACGGATCTTCTCGGGGTTGATCTTCATGGTGTAGAGCTTGGGTGCGAAGTTGCTGACCTCGGTTTTGGCCTCGCCCATGGCTTCTTGCATTTTGCCCAAAATGTGCATGCGGGCTTCTTTGGCTTGGGCCAAAGCAACTTGCATGATTTCTTGGGTGATGCCTTGGATTTTGATGTCCATTTGCAAAGCAGTAATGCCATTGGTGGTACCGGCCACTTTGAAGTCCATATCGCCCAAATGATCTTCGTCACCCAAAATGTCTGTCAGCACCGCAAAGCGGTTGCCGTCCTTGATCAGGCCCATGGCGATACCTGCCACGTGCGCTTTCATGGGCACACCCGCGTCCATCATGGACAAGCAGCCGCCGCAAACCGACGCCATGGAAGAGGAGCCATTGGACTCGGTGATTTCAGACACCACACGCAAAGTGTAGGGAAATTCTTCTTTGGAGGGCAAACAAGCCGCTAAAGCACGCTTGGCCAAACGGCCGTGACCTACTTCGCGGCGCTTGGTCGAGCCCATGCGACCCACC
>RFMX01000428.1 GCA_009927495.1 Betaproteobacteria bacterium | reverse complement strand
AATATCAGCACCACAGATCCTTATTTCACAGAGGATGGTGTTTCCAGGTCACTCTATGTTTCTCATCGCTCTAGTAAGCCTTATTTGACTTCCAACGGTGACTACAGCATTGCAACCTCTGCCTTTGGTGTCAGCTTCGGTATTCCATTTGCCGAAATCGACACGGTATTTGTAAGTGCTGCTCTCGAACAAACCAAAATCAATACGGGAACCAATATTCCCAAATCATATACAAGTTACATCAATGAGTTTGGGACTACCAGCCAATCTATTCCACTAGGTATTGGGTGGGCCAGAGACAGTCGTGACAGCTTGTTGGCCCCCAGTAAAGGGCGACTGGTGAAGCTCAATGGTGAGGTTGGCGTGGGTGACACCCGCTATTACAGAAACAACGTCCAATTCCAAGAATTTTTCCCCATTGGTAAAAAATACACTTTTGCAGTCAATGCCGAACTTGGTTATGGCGAGGGTTTGAGCGGGAAAAATTACCCCGTGTTTAAAAACTACTATGCAGGCGGCTTAGGCTCGGTCCGAGGCTTTCAGCAAGGTTCTTTAGGCCCCAAAGACTACGGATGTACTAACAGTTCATGGTGTCCTGTGGGTGGGTCTAAGAAGGTTGTCCTCAATACCGAGTTTTATGTCCCCTTTCCTGGCGTAGGCAACGACAGAACATTGCGCCTGTATTCTTTTCTAGACGCAGGTAATGTCTTTGACAGCAGTATTGAGCTTGAAGAGCTGCGTACTTCCTTTGGGGTAGGACTCAGCTGGATTTCGCCTGTTGGTCCCTTAAGGTTCGCGGTGGCCAAGCCCATACGTAAATTCGATGGAGATAGAATGCAATCCTTTCAATTCCAAATTGGGACGTCGTTTTGATGAAACATCTCCATTTACGATATGTATTGGCTAGCTCTTTGCTTTTGCTGTCTATGCCCTTGTTGGCTGAAGACTTTAGGGTTGGATTTATCAACACCGACCGAATTTTTCGAGAAGCCAATACTGCCAAAGTGGCTCAAACTAAATTAGAGCAAGAGTTTTCTAAGCGAGAAAAAGAGTTAGTGGACTTGGGTAACTCCTTGAAAACCAACTCCGAAAAACTCGAACGTGATTTGCCCACTCTTTCTGAAACACAGCGAACAACCAAGCAACGGCAGTTGGCCGATCAAGACCGTGAATTTCAGCGTAAGCGCCGTGAGTTCCAAGAGGACCTCAATGCAAGAAAAAATGAAGAACTGCAAATGGTTCTGGAAAAAGCTAACAAGGTCGTCAAGCAAGTGGCTGAAGCCGAAAAATACGACTTGATTTTGCAAGAGGCTGTCTACATCAATCCCAAACACGATATCACTGAAAAAGTGATTAAAGCCATCAACACCGGTAAGTGATGGCGTGGTTCGTCTGACTTTAGGACAACTCGTTGATCGTTTAGGCGGAGAATTGCAAGGTTCGTCCGACATTCAAATCTCCGGTCTCGCAACATTGTCTTCTGCCGGTCAGCATGATTTGTCTTTCCTAAGTCATGCTAAATACCGTTCCCAGCTTTTAAGTTCCCAAGCCGCTTGTGTGGTGGTTTCTCCTTCTATGGGCTCAGAAGCGGCCCAACGTGGAGCTACTATCGTCGTAGACGATGCTTACGCATACTGGGCGAGGGTTACCCAGCTTTGGTCAAAACTGCTTCCGACCAGCAACGAACCCTTGATTCACCCCAGCGCATTTATTCACCCCCTGGCGAGTATTGACCCGACAGCGCGTATTGGCCCTATGTGTGTCATCGAAGCCCACGCGGTGATTGGCAGTCGAACTTGGCTTAAATCCAGCGTCACGGTTTCACAAGCTTGCTCCATTGGTGAAGACTGCATCCTCCATCCTGGTGTTGTCATAGGTGCCGATGGTTTTGGTTTTGCTCCTGAAAATGGCATGTGGACAAAGATTGAGCAACTTGGTTCGGTGCGAATCGGTAATTTTGTTGAAATAGGCGCCAATACTTGCATAGATCGTGGGGCACTTGGGGATACGCTTATCGAAGATGGCGTGAAGTTGGACAATTTGATTCAAATCGGCCATAACGTATCAGTAGGTGCACATACAGCCATGGCCGGTTGCGTGGGAATTGCAGGCAGCGCCAAAATTGGAGCGCATTGCACTTTAGGCGGAGGTGCTATTGTTCTGGGACACTTGCAACTTGTAGACCATGTTCATGTTTCTGCTGCCTCAGTAGTTACACGCTCTCTTTTGCAAGCAGGCACCTACAGCGGCGTTTTTCCAATCGATAGCAATGAATCTTGGCAAAAAAATGCAGCCACTTTAAGGCAGTTACATTCCCTGAGAGATCGAATTAAGCAATTGGAGTCTGGACTCCCCTAAAGAGGTTAAATCATGGATATCCATCAAATATTGAAAATGCTACCCCACCGATATCCCATATTGTTGGTTGACAGAGTATTGAGTTTAGAAAAGGGTAAGTCGATCAAAGCATTGAAAAATGTCACGATCAATGAGCCTTTTTTCAACGGTCATTTTCCACACAGGCCGGTCATGCCAGGTGTTTTGATGCTGGAAGCGTTAGCCCAAGCAGCGGCTTTATTGGCATTTGACACATTGAATGTCGTCCCAGATGACAACACGGTCTACTACTTTGCAGGCATAGACAATGCGCGTTTTAAAAGGCCTGTCGAACCAGGCGACGCTTTGACTTTGTGTGTCGATCTAGATCGAATGAAGTCGGGTATTTTTAAATTCAAAGCAAAAGCTTGGGTAGGTGAGGCCTTGGCAGTAGAGGCTGATTTGATGTGCACCATGCGCACCATCGAGTGAGGCGCTAATGGCTGATATACACCCTTCAGCATTGGTTGACCCCTCTGCAGAATTAGACGATTCTGTCAGTGTTGGGCCATTCACGACCATCGGACCACATGTCAAAATTGCATCCGGAACGCGCATTGGTTCGCACTGCGTCATTGAGGGCAGAACAACCATTGGCCGCAATAACCAGATATTTCAATTTAACTCCTTAGGTGCCATACCTCAGGATAAAAAATATGCTGGCGAACCCTGTGAATTGGTCATTGGGGATCGCAATGTGATTCGAGAGTTTTGTACTTTCAATATTGGAACTGCAGGTGACCTTGGCGTGACCACCATAGGAAGTGACAACTGGATCATGGCTTATGTTCATTTGGCCCATGACTGTCAAATTGGAAACCACACTATTTTTGCCAACAACACCCAACTGGCGGGCCATGTGCATGTGGGCGATTGGGTTATTTTGGGTGGCTTCACTGTGGTGCACCAATTTTGCAAATTAGGCGCCCACAGTTTCACTGCCATGAATTCATTGCTGTTCGCAGATTTACCTCCCTATGTCATGTGTCAAGGCCAGCCTGCACAAGCGCGTTCAATGAATTTTGAAGGTCTGAAACGACGGGGGTTTTCTCCAGAGCAGATTCAAACGGTTAAGGCGATTTACAAAATTCTTTATCGCGATGGATTGACCCTAGAAAAATCCATTGAAGCGATAGATGCCCTCGGATCGACCCAAATACAGGGTAATGAAGTCACTGCATTGATGACGGAGTTCCTGCGCTCTGTATCGCCTCTGCGCGGCATTGTTCGCTGACTTTTTGCACTCAAAAACCTCATGCCCAACACCTTGAGACCTTGCATAGCCATGGTGGCAGGAGAGGCCTCTGGGGACTTGTTGGCATCCTTGGTTATCCCTGCTCTTCAGTCACATTGGGCTGATGTTGCCTTGCTGGGCATTGGTGGCCCCAAAATGAAGGCATTGGGTTTTCATGCTTGGTGGCCGCAAGAAAAATTGGCTGTGCGAGGCTACGTTGAGGTATTGCGCCACTTCAGAGAAATTACTGGCATCAGAAAATCACTGCTTCATCGATTACTTGAAAATCCCCCTGATGTGTTTGTCGGGGTTGATGCGCCAGATTTCAATTTGGACCTTGCTTTTGCCTTGAAGCGGCGAGGAATTGCGACCATGCAGTTCGTTTGTCCTTCCGTATGGGCATGGCGAGCTGAGCGTTTAGACAAGATTCGCCAGAGTGTCGACCATGTTCTTTGTATTTTCCCCTTTGAGCCTCCTTTGCTGCATAGACACGGCATTGACGCGACTTATGTTGGTCATCCTTTGGCTAAAACCATACCGCTGTCTCCAGATAAGGCACTGGTAAGAGAGTCTTTGGGCGTATCACCTGAGCAAAAATTGATTGCTTTGCTGCCGGGCAGTCGCACCTCAGAAATAGAACACATGACCCCGCTTTTTTTTGCGGCGTCAAAGATCCTTGAAAAGCAATACCCAGATATCAGGTTTGTGCTTCCCGTTGCCCCTGGACAGATGCAGCTTGTTCAGTCTTTGCAGTCGAGATTTACATCCCCTGAGAACTTGATTCTGCTCGAGGGGCAAAGCCATAAAGCACTTGCTGCTGCAGATGCGACCATGGTTGCCAGTGGAACCGCTACACTTGAAGCCGCGCTTTTTAAATGTCCCATGGTCATTGCGTATCACATGCCTTGGCTCAGCTGGCAAATTATTCGTCGAAAAAGGCTTCAACCATGGGTGGGTTTGCCTAATATTTTGTGTCAAGAATTCGTTGTCCCCGAGTTACTGCAAGAACAAGCAACACCTCATGCATTGGCCAAAGCTACCTCGGAGTGGCTGGAAAACCTGCAGCTTGTCGAGGAAATGAAAACTTGTTTTACGGATTTGCATAAGCAACTGATGCAAGACACGTCTGGGTTGGTCACCGCTGCGGTGGGTAAATTTATGCCGTCTCATGCTTAAGCAAAAATCTTTTGACTGGGATTTGCCTGGTTTGGTGGCTGGTGTGGATGAAGCTGGCCGAGGGCCACTTGCTGGCCCCGTGTTTGCTGCAGCGGTCATATTGGATGATCTTTTGCCCATAAAGGGCTTGGCAGATTCAAAAAAATTAACACCCAAGAAGAGAGAGCATCTCTACGACATCATCAAAGCACAAGCATTGTGTTTTTGTGTAGCCACAGCAAGTGTTGAAGAAATTGACCAACTCAATATTTTGCAAGCCACCTTGTTGGCTATGCAAAGAGCCGTTAAGGGCCTTAGACTCAAACCGAGCAAGGTTCTTGTAGATGGCAATCGTTTGCCTGTGCTGGATATTCGTGCAGAGGCCATTGTCAAAGGGGACTCAAAGGTACCCAGTATTTCTGCGGCCTCTATTCTTGCCAAGGTAGAGCGAGACCGATGGTGTGTCGAAGTAGATGCCCAATTTCCCAGCTATGGGTTTTTGACGCATAAAGGCTATGGCACCCAAGTGCATTTACGCGCATTGCAGGAACACGGACCTTGTGTCTTGCATCGACGAAGCTTTGCGCCGGTTGCCAAGCTTTTGGGAAAATGATTAGCCATGAATTCACTCAACATGGTTGAAAAAATTACCTCTAAGCAGAATGCTTGGTATAAGTCTTTGCGGGAGTGGTCCCAGACTACGGGCGTTCATAAAGACAAGAACCTACTTTGGCTTGAAGGAGACCATTTATGTGAAGCTGCACGGCAAAAGGGTTTGAAGTTTCACACCCTGGTATTCACAGACGATTGTCCATCATCGATTCTTGAAAACTGGTCTAACCAAGCTGATAAGTTGGTGCAAATTCCTACTTTTTTGATGGAAGGTCTCAGCAGTCTTCACTCATCTCCCTTGATGGCTGCAGTTATTGAGATGCCAACAAAGCCTCTACTCGACTCAGGCTTGTCTACGGTGGTTCTTGACCAAATGCAGGACCCAGGTAATGCGGGGTCGATTATGCGAAGCGCTGCTGCCTTTGGGTTCAAACAAATCATCACAACACCCAACACAGTGGGACTATGGACCCATAAAGTGGTTCGCGCTGCCATGGGTGCTCATTTTGCGCTTGGTATTTTGGAAGGACTTGAGGTGGCTGAGATTCAAGTTTCATCTCTTCCCATTGTGTTGACCAGTTCTCACCATGGCAGTTTTTTGGATGAACTTGTCGCCTCATCTCAATTGCCGTCACCTCTTGCATGGATTTTTGGTCATGAAGGAAGAGGGCACAGCGCTCAATGGTCTGAAGCCAACTGCCAAGCTGTTCGCATACGACAGCCAGGGGGAGAGGAATCACTGAATGTGGCTGCTGCTGCTGCAATTTGTTTGCATGCCAGCTCAATGCTTGCGATCAAGACTTAACTCATTCGATAAGAGCGAGTCTCACGGCTATAATGAGACACTTTACATCCAACCCGCACGCCCTTCGCTCGACAAAAAGCCAACCCCTTGAATCATGCCATTGAGAGTTGTCTCTCTTTCAGCAAGGGCGTCATCAAACTCGGAGATCTGAGTGCTTTTGTCTCTTCAGGGAAAACATCCTCCCGCTATTTTGGCGCTCGCAGACGGCACTGTCTTTGTAGGTACTTCCATCGGTCATTCCGGCATCTGTGTTGGTGAAATGGTGTTCAATACCTCAATGACCGGGTATCAGGAAATCTTGACTGATCCAAGTTATTGCCAGCAAATTGTGACCTTAACCTACCCCCATATTGGTAACTATGGAACCAATCCTGAAGATGAGGAGTCGCCCCAAGTTCATACTTCGGGACTTGTCATCAAAAGTTTGCCGCTGACGCACTCAAACTTTAGAGCTGATTCTGATCTGTCCTCCTATTTGAAGAAAAACCATTGTGTAGCTATTGCTGATATTGATACCCGAATGCTGACGAAAGTTTTGCGCGAAAAGGGTTCGCAAAACGGTGCCATATTGGCTTTGTCCGAGGGCGAATCTATTGGGCCTGAATCTATTCAAGTTGCTATTGATGCTGCCATAGGTGCGCCTTCCATGTCTGGTCTAGATTTGGCACAAGCAGTTTCTGTTGATAACTCCTACGAATGGCGTCGGTCTGAGTGGGTCTTGGGCGAGGGCTATGGTGAACAAACCGAGCCCCAGTTTCATGTCGTCGCCTATGATTTCGGCGTCAAGCGAAACATCCTTCGCATGTTGGCTGCGCGAGGTTGCAGAGTTACTGTTGTGCCTGCCCAAACTTCTGCCCAAGAGGTTCTAAAGCTCAAACCCAATGGTGTCTTTTTGTCCAACGGACCAGGTGACCCAGGGCCTTGTGGCTATGCCATCTCGGCCACACAAACATTTTTGCAAACTGGCTTACCTTTATTTGGTATTTGTTTAGGCCATCAAATATTGGCCTTGGCCAGTGGTGCATCCACTTACAAAATGAAGTTTGGCCACCATGGCGCCAATCATCCTGTCAAGGATTTAGACAACGGTCGCGTTTGCATTACCAGTCAAAACCATGGTTTTGCGGTAGACGAAAAAACACTTCCCTCCCATATACGTAGCACCCATATCAGTTTGTTTGACGGCAGCTTGCAAGGGTTGGTTTTGAAGGACAAGCCAGCATTCAGTTTTCAAGGGCACCCTGAGGCTTCCCCTGGGCCGCACGACATTGGGTATTTATTCGATCGTTTTATTGATTCCATGATGGTACCTACCCATGCCTAAGCGCACAGACTTAAAAAGCATTCTCATTATTGGCGCAGGTCCCATCGTCATTGGTCAAGCGTGTGAATTTGATTATTCAGGTGTGCAGGCTTGTAAAGCGTTAAGGGAAGAGGGCTTTAAGGTTATTTTGATCAACAGTAACCCCGCCACCATCATGACCGACCCTGCAACGGCGGATGTGACTTACATTGAACCTATCACTTGGCCAACGGTGGAGAGAATCATTGCCAAGGAAAGACCGGACGCCATCTTGCCGACCATGGGTGGACAAACTGCACTCAACTGCGCTTTAGATTTATGGCGCAATGGTATTTTGGATAAATATACGGGCCTTCACACGGGTAAAGCTGTCGAATTGATTGGCGCCACCCCTCATGCCATTGACAAGGCAGAGGACAGATTGAAGTTTAAAGACGCCATGACCAAAATTGGCTTGGGTTCTGCCCGATCTGGCATTGCACATACTTTAGAAGAAGCTTGGAGCGTTCAAAAAACGGTTGGCTTTCCAGTGGTCATTCGACCAAGCTTTACCTTGGGTGGGACTGGCGGAGGCATCGCTTATAACGCAGAAGAATTTGAAACGATTTGCAAAAGGGGTATTGAGGCCTCGCCGACCAGTGAACTGTTGATTGAAGAGTCTTTGCTGGGCTGGAAAGAATATGAAATGGAAGTTGTTCGCGACAAAGCTGACAACTGCATCATTGTGTGTTCTATTGAAAACCTAGACCCCATGGGCGTTCACACTGGCGACTCGATCACGGTGGCGCCTGCCCAAACATTGACTGACAAAGAGTATCAAATCATGCGCAACGCCAGCTTGGCTGTTTTGCGCGAAATTGGTGTGGATACGGGTGGCTCCAACGTACAGTTCTCGATCAATCCAGAAGATGGTCGCATGGTCGTGATTGAAATGAACCCTCGTGTATCGCGGTCTTCTGCTTTGGCCTCCAAAGCCACAGGGTTCCCCATTGCTAAGGTGGCGGCGAAGTTGGCCGTGGGTTTCACCCTGGATGAGTTGCGCAATGACATCACAGCAGGTGCCACGCCCGCCAGTTTTGAGCCTAGCATTGATTATGTGGTGACCAAAATACCGCGCTTTGCATTTGAAAAATTTCCAACCGCTGACAGTCGCTTAACCACCCAAATGAAGTCTGTTGGCGAAGTCATGGCCATGGGCAGAACTTTCCAAGAATCCTTCCAAAAAGCGCTGCGCGGACTGGAAGTGGGTGTTGATGGAATGAATGAAAAAACCCAAGACAGGGAGACCCTTGAAAAAGAGCTTGGCGAACCTGGCCCTGAAAGAATTTGGTATGTGGGTGACTCATTTGCCCAAGGCCTGACAGTTGACGAAGTCTATGCATTAACAAAAATAGACAAATGGTTTTTGGTTCAGATTGAAGAGATCGTCAAGATTGAACTCGAACTTGAGACCCATTCATTGCCCGAACTTTCCAAAGATGAAATCAAGCAGTTGAAGCAAAAAGGTTTTTCAGACCGACGCTTGGCAAAGCTGTTGAAAACCGATGAAAACGCTGTTCGCGCTTTCCGGCAATCCTTAGGTGTTCGACCTGTTTACAAAAGAGTAGATACATGTGCGGCTGAATTTGCCACCAACACGGCCTATATGTATTCCACCTATGAAGAAGAGTGTGAGGCCGCCCCCTCTGGCAATAAAAAAATCATGGTTTTAGGCGGTGGGCCTAATCGTATTGGTCAAGGTATTGAATTTGA
>RFMX01000128.1 GCA_009927495.1 Betaproteobacteria bacterium | reverse complement strand
AATACAAAATCTCTCTGTTTGCGATTCATACCCGCTCCTTGATTTGTTTAATTAACTTTTTTGTATGCGTCATCAACACCTCTTTCTTGCGATAAGAAAAATAGGCAATTGCCATCAAGAGGCTGAAATAAAGCAAGATCTTTATTGCTGATTTCCAAGTGATCAATGAGGAGCGCTCAAAGGAACTTAGATCGATAGTGGCTGCTAGTATGTCGGTAACATCATCATCATTAATCGTGATAGTGATCGCAGTAGGCTGATCTTTAATTTTATTTTTTAGGCGAAAGAGATACTCTCCATCGCCATGAGGCTCTGAACTAATTTTAGAGCCCTCAAGCTCAATTTCAACCTTGGCTCCTTTGACCAATTCATTGGAGGAGTAGCGATCTAGGTAGAGCGTGATTTCCTTACCATTGATCACTCCTACCGCCTCATAGAGATCAGATTCAGCATAAAAGCGAGGTAATGTTTGAGTTTGTGCAGTGGTGGGTTTTTCCTCCCCATGACCAGGCCCTGCATGAGCTGCCGATGCGATTGTCAGAGATAGCGCAATTAATAGTTTCGACGCCAACTGACTATATTTGTTCAATAAATTCATAGCTAAAGTGACCTTACTCTGGTAACAGGCCAAGGGCCTGTCGTAAATTTGAAACTGAAACTGCGTAATTGATTTTTGCAATCGCAGCCTGTCTATTTGCATCCACTGCTTCTAGCTCAATACGTAGTCTTGTGGGTAAATCGGTTTCACCAAAGCGAAATGATTTGTCAAAAAATTGACGTGTTTCATTGGCTAGGTTAGACCTCTTATCTGCGGCGCCAAGCTTCATTTGTGCCGACTTCACTAAAGCCACATTTGATTCCACATTACTTAATGCAGACTCTCGCTCATAGGACAATCGAACCTCTGAATCGACCATCTCAGCTGTAGCACTGGCCAATCTATTAGTATTGCGAGCATCAGAGCCAAAAGGAATTCTTAACCCAACAGCAACTGATTGCTGATAGGGAACGCCATAGACTTCACGGCCCTTAGTAGTCCATATTTGCAATTGTGGGGAAGCCCGAGTTTGAGACTTTGCTAAGTCAACTGCTTTTTTAGCAACCTCTAACTGATCTACAAGGGCTGCAACGATTGGCAAACTAGA
>RFMX01000170.1 GCA_009927495.1 Betaproteobacteria bacterium | reverse complement strand
GCAGGGGTTTCCAAGGTGAGCAATTTGAAGTTATCCGCTGTGGGTTCGCCGTTGGGGCGGCTGACCAAATGGATTTGGGGGTTTTGTGGCATGGAAGTCTCCTGTGTTGTTAGCTAGTGATGCAGCTCACGCCGCCGTCCACCGCCAGCCATTGGCCGGTGATGTGTTTTCCTGCGTCCGACGCAAACAGCACCGTGACGCCTTTCAAATCTTCGTTGTCTCCCAAACGGCGCAAAGGCGCATGGGACTTCAATTCATCTTCGCCATAGGTCTCGAAAGTGCCTGCAGTCATTTTGCTGGGGAAAAACCCCGGGCAAATCGAGTTGACGCGAATATTGTGGGCACCCCATTCACAGGCCAAGGCGCAAGAAAAATTGATAACCGCTGCTTTGGAGGTGTTGTAAGCAATGGTGTTGATGCCGGTGGGGTTGCCACCCAAACCAGTGATGGACGCCACATTGATGATGCTGCCGCTGCGTCGGGGGATCATGCTGTGCTTGCCGATGTATTGGCTCAAGATGAAATAGCCGCGCACATTCAGGTTCATCACCTTGTCCCAGGCTTCCAAAGGATGGTCCTCGGCAGGCGCACCCCAGGCTGCGCCTGCGTTGTTGAGCAAGACATCGACATGGCCAAATTTCTCCAGTGTGTGGGCACCGAGTTTTTGCAAATCGTCGGGATCGGCACAGTTCGCTGCCATAAAGTGAGCGTCAATGCCAGCGACCTTGAGTTCTGCCACGGCCTGCCCCAATTCGTTGGCTTTGCGAGCGCTAAGCATCACCCTGGCCCCTGCTTCACCCAGCGCGTAGGCCATCTGCAGGCCAAGTCCACGGGAACCGCCGGTGACCAAAGCGGTTTTCCCGGATAAATCGAAGAGTTGTTTCACGGTGCGTGTCATGTCTGCGTTCTGTTTTGGGGGTTGATTAAAAAGCCGCCTCGGGCATGTCGGCACAGGTGCTGTCGCGGCTGTTCACCACGTTCAACCAAGCGCCGATTTTGGGCAGTTCGTATTGGAAGAAAAACTGGCAAGCCTGTTGACGACCGTGATTGGCATCACCCTCGCCTTGCGAGGCCAAAGCCACATCCAGCCACATCCATGCGAGGACGGTGTGGCCAAAGGCTTGCATATAGGGCACGGCGTTGGCCAAGGACAAGGCAGGGTCGTCGCCTTGCCAAGCGGCTTGGGTGGCTTGCACCACGTTGGTCCATGCTTGTTGCAAGGCGTGGGCGTGGGTTTGCAGTGAGATCGCTTCGCTTCGCTCGCGATGACCTTCTGTGGGCTCGAGATGATCTTCTACGGACTCGCGATGATGGTCAGCAAGTGCGATGGTGGCTTGGATGCGCTCGCCCAGCATCTGCAGACCTTTGCCTTTGTCGAGCAACACTTTGCGGCCCAGCAGGTCCATGGCCTGGATGCCATGCGTGCCCTCATGGATCATGTTGAGGCGCTGGTCGCGCCAGTATTGCTCCACGGAGAAGTCGCGGGTGTAGCCATAGCCGCCGTGGATTTGGATGGCCAAGCTGTTGCCTTCCAAACACCATTCGCTGGGCCAGCTTTTCACAATGGGGGTCAGCACCTCCAGCAGCCATTGGGCTTGGTGCTGTTGCGACTCGTCACCCGTGTGGAGTTCGTCCACCAAACGGGCGCAGTACAGCCCAAGCGCCAAAGCGCCCTCGCCATAGGCTTTTTGCGCCAACAACATGCGTTTGATGTCGGCGTGTGCTATCAAGCGCACCGGTGGTTGCGACGGGTCTTTGCCTGCGGGCCCCACAGGTCGGCCCTGGGTGCGGGTTTGGGCGTATTCGAGAGAGGCGTAGTAACCAGCCAAGCCCAGCATGGTGGCGGCCAGG
>RFMX01000236.1 GCA_009927495.1 Betaproteobacteria bacterium | reverse complement strand
CAAGCTATGCAGGCCTAGGACCATCACCACGCAGACCATGGCCAATTCCACGCCATTGGCCTCAAGCCAAGGTTTCTTCTTGAACAGCCAAAAACCAGCGAAACCCAGCAAAGACAGGGTACCCAATACACCGAGCTCCACTTGAATTTGCGCCACGATATTGTGGGCATGGTCGACAGGCTCGTTGACGCCTGGCGTCAGTACTTGGGTGACTTGTAACTGTCGCCAGCCCACACCCATCCAAGGGTGTTGCTGAATCACCAGCCATACATCATTCAAAATGCGTAGACGATGAGTGCCGGAGGCTTCAACCGCTTTGCGGGAGTCTTCTATGAGCTGACCGTATATCAAGCCAAAACTGGCCAGCACCTCGCCCAAGCCGATAAGCAAGAGTTGCCAAACAAGCAAAGCCACCCAGATCCAAGAAATCTTCAAACGCTGACGTACCAAGGCAAGCATCGCGCTGACAAAAAATACTTCAAGGTAAGCGGTGCGGGAACTGGTGGCGTACACCGCTAACATCATGAAGCCCATGGCAACCAAGCGCCAAAGTGTGGGGCTAGCGCTTTGCTCGCCCTCCTCAGGCTTCAAAAACACCAAGCAGACCATGGCGCTGACCAACAAACTGGCACATAAATTGGGTTGGCTCAAAAAGCCGCCCTGCCGAGGAAATGAAGCTGACCGGTTAAGCCAAGGGCTCAGCCATTGCTCCAGTTGCAGCATTTGCAGCCAAACACTGGCCGCTTGTAGCAATCCCGCGATCAGCACGCCTGACATAACGGCTTCAGCCAGCATTCGGCCCTGCCCTTCTTGTATCCACATCCTGACCCAAGCACTGAGCAAAACCACCGCCAAAAGATAAGACGTGGTAACTAGAAAATAGCTGAAATAGGTGGTGTTGATGCCTGCGATGTACTGCACGCAGGCCAACATCAACCAGCCGCCGCAGAGCATCCCAAGCGACGTCAGGCTAAAGCGTGTGGCTTCTCGGGGCAGGTAAAAGCAAGTAACCATGCCAAACAGACCCAAGCCCAAAAAGGCCATCAGGTCAGAATTGAGTCGCGGGGTAACTGGGTTGATGAATGGCAGCGAGCTACCGACAAAGAGAAAAATAATCGATAAAAACAGCAGAGTTACCGCTTTCGATGACGTCTTTTCGTTTTCTTTGAAAGTATTCATTTTATCGAATTTTTTTAAAAAATGAATACATTATACACATTCATTCTTTTAATGAATTCCTAAGTATTATACCAATATCCGGACGCTCCGCAAAAGGGTCTGGCGGGTTGGTTCCATAAACGATGGCATCAAAGCGGGTTTGGGCGTTACCCAAGGCCTTGGGATGGCTGTAGATGTAAAACTGCTCCGCTTTGATGGCGTCAAACACCATGTGGGCCACTTGTGCGGCACTGACTTTTCCACTGCCCACCGCTTTGTCGCTCATGGCTTGGCCTATGAGTTGGCTTTTGGTGGGTGGCACAGGCGGCAAATGGGCTGGGCGGTTGCGCTCGCTTTGGTTGATGCCCGTCGGAACGAAATAAGGGCACAACACACTGGCGCTGATTTGCTCGCTGACCAACTTCAAGTCTTGGTACAAGGTTTCGGTCAAGGCCACCACCGCGTGTTTGGTGACGTTGTAAATGCCCATATTGGGCGGTGTCAGCAGCCCTGCCATGCTGGCCGTGTTGACGATATGGCCTTGGTAAGAAGGGTCTTTCTTGGCAGCTTCCAACATCATGGGGGTGAATAAGCGTACGCCGTGAATAACGCCCCACAGGTTCACACCGAGCAGCCATTCCCAATCTTTGACCGAGTTTTCCCAAACCAAGCCGCCTGCACCCACACCGGCGTTGTTGAACACAAAATGCGGTGCGCCAAAACGCTCAAACACAGCCGTGGCCAGCTCTTGCATCTCATCAGCGTTGGATACATCTACCCGCTTGGCCATGACATGCACACCCATGGCTTTGATTTCATCGTGTGCGGCCTTGAGAGCATCTTTTTGCACATCGACCAGCACCACATTCATGCCTAACAAGGCTCCAATGCGGGCGCATTCCAAGCCAAACCCCGAGGCACCACCGGTCAGCACGGCGGTTTTGCCCTTGAAATCAGAAATCATGCCTCTGCCCTTTTCATGATGAAGCCGTTGCGTGGGAAATGCACATGCACGGTGCCCGTGCGTGGGTCGCTGCGGCGCAAGCTGTAGCGTGTGCGAGTGGCAGCCACCAATTCGCCTTGGGTGGGTTCGGTGCCAAAGCTTTCGGCGTGAACAATCACTTGGGTACCCAAAGGAATGCCGTGTTCATCTTGGAAGACCTCCTT
>RFMX01000359.1 GCA_009927495.1 Betaproteobacteria bacterium | reverse complement strand
TCATAGGACTTAAGGTCATCCCACCCTGCCGCATGGACTTGGCCCAAACACAAGACAGACCACGCTGACAATAAAAAAGTAAGTAGCTTCATGGCAAGGCCTTTTATTTCCATCATTTTTAATGAATATATTGATATCGTCAAATATTGATAACGATTTTGATGTTTTACTCGGGTTATCCCTTGGCGTTCACCTACCTTAACTGACTGAAGATAAAGACTAATTCATAAGGAATATTGAAATGGACAATCACAAAACGGGACCATTTTTCAAAAGCGCCTTGTCTCGCGGTGCCGCCTCATTGGGTCTGGCGCTGTTCTTGGCAGCAGCGCCATTGGCAAGCATGGGACAGACCGCGGATAGCTTTGTGTTGGTAACTGTTCAACTCAACCTCAAACCTGGCAAAGTCGAAGCGCTGAGCAAAGAGGTTTTGGAAAATGCTTTGAAAGAAACCCGTCGATTCGAGGGCTTGATTGGCCTAGAGGTTTATGCGGAGCAAGGCGGCGACACCGTTTTGATCATCGAAAAATGGAAATCCAAAGCGCACAACGAAAAATACCGTGAGTGGAGAAAAACATCGGGCTTCGGACCGGTGGTGGCACCTTATGTCACCGGCCCTTCGGTGGTTCGTTATTTCGATCCGCGTCCTGAATAACTGTTCAAGTTACATCGAGGCTTGCAACATCACTCGGTAGTCGTCAGCTGAAGCTTCACGCGGGTTGGTTTTATGTGAATGGTCAGCAATAGCACCTTTGATGATGTCGTCAAACTGCAATGCGCTCACCCCCATGGAGGCCAAACCATTGGGCAAGCCCAAACGGGTGTTCATGGCGTGGATGGCGTCGCCTATGGTTTGTGCGGGTTTGGCGCTTTCAGGCAAACCCATGGCTTGGGCCATGCGGGCCAAGCGAAGTTCTTTTTGCATGGCGGGGGCTTGTGCGTTGAAGGCAATGACCGCGGGCAAAAACATAGCGTTCAGGGTGCCGTGGTGCAACTTGGGGTTGATGCCGCCTAAGCTGTGACTGAGCGAATGCACGCAGCCCAAACCTTTTTGAAATGCCATCGCGCCTTGCATGGAGGCACTCATCATCTGCAAGCGAGCATCGCGGTCGCTGCCGTCCTGCGTGGCACGTTCAATGTTCGCCCATCCACGGGCCAAACCATCCAAAGCAATGCCGTCTGCTGGCGGATTGAACGCCGATGACATGAAGGTTTCCACGCAGTGGGCAATGGCGTCCATGCCGCTGGCTGCGGTCATGAGTGGCGGTAAACCCAGCGTCAAGGCGGGGTCGAGTAAAGCCACCTTGGGCACCAAATGCCAAGAGTGAAAACCCAGTTTGCGTCCATCGTCGACGATGAGGATGGCACCTCGGGCCACTTCGCTGCCGGTGCCGGCTGTGGTGGGTATGGCGATCAATGGCAAAACTTTGTCGGTGATACGCGGTGAACCGCCCTCGATGGTGGCATAGGTGGTGAGTGGCCCCGTGTGGGTAGCAGCAATCGCCACGCCCTTGGCGCAGTCAATCGAAGAACCGCCACCAAAAGCAATCAGACCATCGCACTGGTGTTGCTGGCACAGAGCGGTGGCTTGGCGAACAGCGGCCTCGGTCGGGTTTGAAGGTGTCGCGTCATAGACGGTGACCGACACGCCTTTGAGCGCATCCAAAGCTTGCTGCAGCAAACCCGCCGCTTTGATACCCGCATCAGTGACGATGAGAGGTCGAGAAATACCAATCCGTTGGCACTCTTCAGCCAAGCGCTGCAAAGCGCCGAATTCAATATGGACTTGGGTGATGTAAAAAATACTCGCCATGGTGTTTTCCGCTGCACTCGTTGTAGGATGCCGCCACTTTAACGGACAAAACCACCGCCATGAACCGCCAAGACTTTCGCTTTTTCCATGCCCTGCGGGTGCGCTGGGTTGAGGTCGATATGCAAAAAATCGTCTTCAATGGCCACTACCTGATGTACCTTGATACCGCTGTGTCTGACTATTGGCGAGCCTTGGCCCTGCCCTACGAGCAAAGTTTGCATGGCATGGGTGGCGATTTGTTTGTCGTTAAGTCCACGCTGGAATACAAAGCCTCGGCGGTTTACGACGACTTGCTGCACATCAGCATGCGCTGCTCGCGTATTGGTAATTCGTCCATTCTTTTTGAAGGCGTGGTGTTTCGTGGTGAGCAAATATTGGTCAAAGGTGAGTTGGTCTATGTGTACGCCGACCCCCAAACACAAACCTCTCAGCCTGTGCCTCAGGCTTTGCGCGATATTTTGTTGGGTTTTGAACAAGGCGAGTCCATGACCTCTTTGCAGCTGGGCACTTGGGCAGAATTGAAACCGCTCACAGGCCCCTTGCGAACAGAGGTGTTTGTGCATGAGCAAGGCGTGGACCAAGCGATGGAATGGGATTCCCGCGATGAGCATTGCCTTCATGCGGTGTTGTGCAACCGTTTGGGGGCACCCGTTGCCACAGGGCGTTTGCTGCCCTCGGTGAATGGCGTGGCCAAAATTGGACGCATGGCGGTCAAACGGGTACTGCGCGGCCAACGCTTAGGCGATCAAATCCTGACCGCTTTGATGGATGCCGCACGTCAACGTGGCGATAAAGAAATATTGCTGCATGCCCAATGCAGTGCCGAGAACTTTTACCGTCGTCAAGGCTTTCGTCG